>JAHZNX010000144.1 GCA_020028375.1 Betaproteobacteria bacterium
ACGAGCCTGGTGCTGAGCGCGCTGAGGATCGAGCGCGGCCGGGCCATGGAACAGCTCGAGCGGGCATTGGTCGAGCTCCGCGAACAGGCGGTCACCGATCCGCTGACCGGTCTCTACAACCGCCGCTACCTGTGGGAATTCCTGCGCCGCGAATGGGTCCGCGCCAAACGCAGGAACGACACACTTGCCGTAATCATGATAGATATCGATCATTTCAAGCGCATCAACGATACCCACGGACACGAGGCTGGAGACTTCGTGCTGACGGCGGTCGCCGGGCTGCTCAGGAACCGGATCCGCAGCAGCGACATCGTTTGCCGCTATGGCGGAGAGGAGTTCGCTCTCGTTCTGCCCGAGGCCTCGTGGGAAAGCGTGCGCCTCCGGGCCGAGGACATCCGGGTCGCAATCAAGGGTCTCGACCTCAAGTATCAGGATGTGCTGCTTGGCAGGATCACAGCCTCGCTCGGCGTCGCGCTGTTCCCGGATCATGTGGACGATCTGGACTCCCTGATGCACGCGGCCGACGCGGCGCTATACGAAGCGAAGAACGCGGGACGCGATCGAGCCGTGTTCTGCCCGCCAGGGCGATCCTCGCCCACGCCTGCGGAGCGGACCACCCCCTTGTGAGATAATCGCTGCGAATTCCGCGGAACGCAGCGGGTACGCCTTCCGGAACTGGATCGGGCGCCGGCTGCACGACGTTGCGTAGGACCTCGCATCCATGCCGAAAGCGGACGACCCGCTGATCAGGATCAAGTACCTCAGGTTCTCCTACGGGCGGAACGTCGTCCTCAAGGGCGTCGACCTCGAGGTGCCGCGCGGAAAGATCGTCGCGATCCTCGGCGCGAGCGGTTGCGGCAAGAGCACGCTGCTGCGCCTGATCGGCGGGCAGCTGAAGCCCCGCGGCGGCTTCGTGGAGGTGGAAGGCCGGGTCGTGCGCGACATGCGGAACGACGAGCTCTACCGCATGCGCCGCAAGATGGGCATGATGTTCCAGAAAAGCGGCCTGTTCACGGATCTCTCGACCTTCGAAAACATCGCCTTTCCCATGCGCGAGCGCACGGCGCTGCCCGAATCGATCATCCGCGACCTGGTGATGATGAAGCTCCACGCCGTGGGGCTGCGCGGCGCCCATAAGCTGATGCCGAACGAGCTGTCGGGCGGGATGCAGCGGCGCGTCGCGCTGGCGCGCGCGATCGCGCTCGACCCCATGCTCGTCATGTACGACGAGCCGTTCGCCGGCCTCGACCCGATTTCGCTCAACGTGATCGCGAACCTGATCCGGCGCCTGAACGACGCGCTGGGAGTGACCTCCATCGTGGTCACCTACGACGTGATGGAATCGCTCAAGATCGCGGACTACATCTACTTCATCGCCGACGGCGTCGTCGCCGCCCGCGGCACCGTCGAGGAAGTCAACGCCTCGAAGGACCCCTTCGTGCGCCAGTTCGTGGACTGCCTGCCCGACGGACCGGTGGCATTCCACTACCCCGCCAGGCCGGTTGCCGCTGATTTGCGGCTCAGCGCCTCCTGAGCCGGCAGCGCGTCCGCGGGACGTCGCTACAGCTCGAGCTGCGGCTGTTCGCCGGCGTCGTAGACGAGCTGTTCTCCATCGCCGCGTGCAAGCCGGCTCAGGGCGTGCTCCTTGCGCTGCCCGGGGCTCACGAGATGGAGCACGCGGAAGCCGCGAGCGACAAGGCTGTCGGCAATCAGGTAACGGTGGCACTTCCACGGCAGCCGTTCCGCGCACATGATGGCGGCGGGCGTGGCGCTTCCGAGTCCGATCAGTCGCGCGAGGCCTTCGCGGAACGTCCCGTTCTCCATGTAGTCAGCATAGGCGCGGAAGCCCGGGTTCCTGAGCGCGACGTGCGGCGAGTTCTTCGCGGGCATGCGGCGGCCGCCGAGCGCTTTGCCCTCCCAGACGTAGCGGATCCCCGCGTCCGCAAGCGAGCACTCGAGCGATGCGCGCGCGAACTGCGGATGACGGCGCGATGCGGGGTAAGCGCGGATGTCCACCAGGCACTCGATCGCCGCGTCCTTGAGCAGCCCCGCGAATTCTTCGATGGAGCGGCTGCCGTGGCCGATCGTATAGATCACTGCTCACTCGCAATGCCGACGGCGTCGCCGATCCGGAGACCGAGCCTGGCCGCCGCACTGTCGGAATTCGCAGCAATTTCCGCGAGACCGACGCTGTTCTCGTACCAGAACGCCTCCCCCGACGGCGCGTCGGAGAAGACCCGTGCGCGGACGATCCGGCGGTCCCTGACCGCCAGCCGCGCCGTGCGCGGCAGGCCGCTCGCGCGCAGCCCCGTCATGGCATTTCCATAATGATCCACGTAGATGACTTCGGCGATGTCGCGGGGTCCGAAGTTGACGGCAAGCGCTCCCTTTCTGAGCTTCGCCTGCGCGCGGCCGCCGCGTGCGAGCATCGCGGCGACCGGAGCGAACAGGTCGCGCCCGTGGAAGGAGGCGGACAGCTCCTTCGGCCGCCAGCCGATCGAGTACGCCTCGCACTTCTTCGCGCGCGCCGCCGCCACCGAGATCAAGCCATTGTCGGGCCCGATGAACCAGCGCCCGTCCGCCAGCACCGCAACCGGCGCCCGTATGCCGCCCACGCCGGGGTCCACGACAGCCAGCGTGACGCTGCCCCTGGGGATCCGCTCCGCGAGCGCGGCGAGCAGATGCGCCCCCGCCTTGACGTTGAAAGCGGACGCGTCGTTGAGGAGATCGATGACGGCATGCTTCGGCGCGTAGGTCTGCAGGACCGCCTTCACCTGACCGACATAGATGCCAGCAGCTCCGAAGTCCGTGAACAGAAAGATCATGCGAGGATTCTATACTCACCAAAAGAAAAAGCCGGCTTGCGGCCGGCTTTGAAGATGATGCCTGGTGTGGTTCATGCGGCCTTTGCGGCCTTCTCTTTCGCCCCCCTGCGGGCCCCCTCCTTGTCCGTTGCCGCCTTCGCATTCTTGCCCTGCGCGCCCTGCGCACCGGCCTCCGGGCGGTCCATCAGCTCGACGAACGCCATCGGCGCGTTGTCGCCTTTGCGGAAGCCGGACTTGAGGATGCGGAGATAACCGCCATTCCTCCTGGCGTAGCGCGGCCCCAGCTCGTCGAACACCTTCACCACGACCTCGCGGTCGCGCAGGCGATTGAAGGCGAGCCGGCGGTTGGCGAGCGAGGGCTTCTTGCCGAGCGTGATGATGGGCTCCACCACGCGCCGCAGCTCCTTCGCCTTGGGCAGCGTGGTCTGGATCGCCTCGTGCCGGAGCAGCGAGTTCGCCATATTACGGAACATCGCCAGGCGATGGCTGCTGGTGCGGTTGAGTTTTCTCAGTCCATGTCGGTGACGCATGTTCGTTCCTTACCAAAGGATGACCGGGTCTGCCTTCATCCTTCTGCCTTCATCCTTGAATCTTCTCGAGCCCCACCGGCGGCCAGTTCTCGAGCTTCATCCCCAGGGTAAGGCCCCGCGTGGCGAGGACTTCCTTGATCTCGTTCAGCGACTTGCGGCCCAGGTTCGGGGTCTTGAGGAGCTCGGTCTCGCTCCTCTGGATGAGGTCGCCGATGTAATAGATGTTCTCGGCCTTGAGGCAGTTGGCCGAACGCACCGTCAACTCCAGGTCGTCCACGGGGCGCAGGAGGATCGGGTCGATCTGGGTCGCCTTCTTCTCCTCGATCTGCGTCGGCAGGCCCTTCAGATCCGCGAATACCGTGAGCTGCTCGACGAGGATGCGCGCCGCGAAGCGCACCGATTCCTCGGGGTCGATCGCACCGTTGGTCTCGACGTCGATCACCAGCTTGTCGAGGTCGGTGCGCTGCTCGACGCGCGCCGCTTCGACCGCGTAGCTCACGCGGCGCACCGGGCTGAAGGAGGCGTCGAGCAGGATGCTGCCGACGACGCGCCCCTCCTCGGGACTGCTCTTGCGGGTGGTCGCCGCGATGTAGCCGCGCCCCTGCATGACCTTGATTTCCATGTCGAGCTTGCCGCCCGCGGCGAGGTGCGCGATGACGTGGTCGGGATTGACGATCTCCACGTCGTGCATCGGCTCGATGTCGCCGGCGGTCACCACGCCTTCGCCCGACTTCCGGAGCGAGAGCAGGGCCTCCTCGCGATTGTGCATCTTCAGCACGACGCCCTTGAGGTTCAGCAGCAGGTCCACTACGTCCTCCTGCACGCCGTCGATGGTGGAGTACTCGTGCAGCACGCCGCCGATCTTGACCTCGGTCGCCGCGTAGCCCGGCAGCGAGGAAAGCAGCGTGCGCCGGAGCGCGTTGCCGAGCGTGTGGCCGTAGCCGCGCTCGAACGGCTCCATCGTGAGGCGGGCGTGGTACGGCGAGATGTTCTGGACGTCGATGATACGGGGCTTCAGGAAGCTGCTGCTTGCCATGGTTCGATGACCTCTTGCGACGATTATTTCGAGTAGAGCTCGACCACCAGCGATTCGTTGATGGTGGACGGGAGCTCCGTGCGTTGCGGCCGTGCCTTGAATTTGCCCTTGAGCGCCTTGGCGTCGACTTCCAGCCACTCCGGAAAGCCGCGTCCCTCCGCCGCTTCCGCCGCGCCCTTGATGCGCAGCTGCTGCTTGGCCTTGCCGGCGACCTCGATCACGTCGCCCGGGCGGCAGACAAAGGAGGGTATGTTGACGCGCCGGCCGTTCACCAGGATGCCGTTGTGGCGCACGATCTGGCGCGCCTCGGTGCGGGAGGAGCCGAATCCCATGCGGTAGGCGACCGTGTCGAGCCGGCTCTCCAGCAGCTGCAGGAGGTTCTCGCCGGTGATGCCCTTCTTCTGCTCGGCGTCGTGATAGATCTTGCGGAACTGGCGCTCGAGCAGCCCGTAGATGCGCCGCACCTTCTGCTTCTCGCGCAGCTGCACACCGTAGCCGGAGAGGCGGGTGTTCTTCTGGCCGTGCTGCCCCGGCGGATAGTTGCGGCGCTCGATTGCGCACTTGTCGGTGAAGCACTTCTCGCCCTTGAGGAAGAGCTTCTCCCCTTCCCGGCGGCATTGCCGGCACTTCGCGTCGAGATTTCTGGCCATGTTCCTGATTACCTCTTGATCATCTGTCGGGGTGCACGAGGGGAGTATCCCCTCGTTCCCGATATTCGTTCTCCTGGCCGCTAGACGCGCCGCTTCTTCGGCGGGCGGCAGCCGTTGTGCGGCACCGGCGTCACGTCGGATATCTGCGTGATCTTGAAGCCGGCCGCGTTGAGCGCGCGCACCGCCGACTCGCGCCCCGGTCCCGGGCCCTTGATATGCACCTCGAGGTTCTTCACGCCGCATTCCTGGGCAAGCGCGCCCGCGCGGCCGGCGGCCACCTGCGCGGCGAATGGCGTGCTCTTGCGCGAGCCCTTGAATCCGTTCGAGCCGCAGGTCGCCCACGCGAGCGTGTTGCCCTGGCGGTCGGTGATGGTGACGATGGTGTTATTGAAGGACGCGTGGATGTGGGCGATGCCCTCCGCCACGTTCTTCTTGACCTTCTTGCGTACCCGGGTGCTGGCTTTGGCCATGGCTATGTTCCTCGTTAAGCGGCGACCGCCCTGATGATCTTTATGGCCGCCTTGCGCGGTCCCTTGCGCGTGCGCGCGTTGGTGCGGGTGCGCTGGCCGCGCACCGGCAGCCCCAGGCGGTGGCGCTTGCCGCGCCAGGTGCCGAGGTCGATCAGGCGCTTGATGTTCATCGAGACCTCGCGCCGGAGCTCGCCTTCGACGGTGACCTTGGACACCTGCTCGCGCAGCTTGTCCATCTGGGTGTCGGAGAGGTCCTTGACCTTGATGGAATGGTTGACGCCGGCGGCAGCGCAGATCGTGCGCGCGCGCGAACGGCCGATGCCGAAAATCGCCGTCAGCGCGATCTCCGCGTGCTGATGGTTAGGAATGTTCACCCCGCCGATTCGTGCCATGCCTCTGTCCTCAAACGAAAAAGTTACCGTTCACTGTTCACCGGTCACCGGTCTTCAACCCTGGCGCTGCTTGTGGCGCGGATTCTTGCAAATCACCCGCACCACCCGCTTGCGGCGCACGATCTTGCAATTGCGACAAATTCTCTTCACCGATGCCAGCACTTTCAT
>JAHZNX010000145.1 GCA_020028375.1 Betaproteobacteria bacterium
GGCTCGGTCGTGCTCGCCGCCATCATGCTGAAGCTCGGCGCCTACGGCTTCATCCGGCTGTCGCTGCCGATCGTGCCCGACGCGAGCCACACGCTCGCCGGGTTCGTGATCGCCCTGTCGCTCATCGCGGTGGTCTACATCGGGCTCGTTGCCCTGGTGCAGGCCGATCTCAAGAAGCTGATCGCGTATTCCTCGATCTCGCACATGGGCTTCGTCACGCTCGGCATCTTCATCTTCAATCCCCTCGGGCTCGAGGGCGCCGTGATCCAGATGATCTCGCACGGCTTCATCTCGGGGGCGCTGTTCCTGTGCGTGGGCGTGCTCTATGACCGGATGCACTCTCGCCAGATCGCCGATTACGGCGGCGTCGCCAACACCATGCCGGTGTTCGCCGCGCTGTTCATGCTGTTCGCGATGGCGAATTCGGGGCTGCCCGGCACCAGCGGCTTCGTCGGCGAGTTCATGGTGATCCTGGGCGCGGTGAGGACCAGCTTCTGGTACGCGGCGGCGGCCGCCACCACGCTGGTGTTCGGCGCGGCCTACACGCTGTGGATGTACAAGCGCGTGATCTTTGGCGCGGTCGCCAACCGTCACGTCGCAAGCCTTGCGGATCTCAACGGGCGCGAGTTCATCGTGCTGGGGCTGCTTGCGCTGGCGGTGCTCGTGATGGGCGTCTGGCCCAATCCGTTCGCCGAGGTGCTGCATGCCTCGGTGAACGATCTCCTCGCCCACGTTGCCCAGAGCAAGCTGCGCTGACAACGACACGAGCCAGCAATGCCGTTCATCACACCGCTCCTCCCCGCCTATCCCGAGCTGTTACTGCTCGCGATGGTGTGCGTGATCCTGGTCGTGGACCTCTTCGTGACCGACAGGATGCGCGTCGTCACCTATGCGCTGACCCAGGCGGCCCTCATCGGCTGCTTCCTCACCACCTACCTCACCGCCTCCGTGGAGCCGGTCACCACTTTCAGCGGCATGTTCGTGGACGACCTGATGGCGGACGTGCTGAAGCTCCTCACCTACCTCGCGGTCATGGTGATCCTGGTCTACTCGCGGCCCTACCTCATGGCGCGCGGCATGTTCCGCGGCGAGTTCTTCGTGCTCGTGCTGTTCGCCACGCTGGGCATGATGGTCATGATCTCGGCGAATCACCTGTTGACGCTCTACCTCGGGCTGGAGCTCCTGACGCTGTCGCTCTACGCGATGGTGGCGCTGCAGCGCGATTCGGCGGTCGCGACCGAGGCGGCGATGAAGTACTTCGTGCTGGGCGCGCTCGCCTCGGGCATGCTGCTCTACGGCATGTCGATGCTCTACGGGGCGACCGGAACGCTCGGCATTCCCCAGCTCGCGGAGATCATCCTCGGGGGCGGGGCGCGGGACGTGGTGCTGGTGTTCGCACTCGTCTTTGTCGTCGCGGGCCTCGGCTTCAAGCTCGGTGCGGTGCCGTTCCACATGTGGGTGCCGGACGTCTATCACGGCGCACCGACTGCGGTGACGGTGTTCATCGGGTCGGCGCCCAAGCTCGCGGCGTTCGCCTTCATCATGCGGCTGCTGGTGCAGGGGCTCGGCGCGGAGCAGCTGCTGGCGGAATGGCAGGACATGCTGATCCTGATGGCGGCGCTTTCGCTCGCGATCGGAAACGTGACCGCGATCGCCCAGACCAACCTCAAGCGGATGCTTGCCTACTCGACCATCGGTCACATGGGATTCCTGCTGCTCGGAATACTCTCGGGCGACGTGATCGGTTACGGCGCGGGCATGTTCTACGTGGTGGTCTACATGCTGATGAACCTGGGCGCCTTCGGCATGATCCTGCTGCTGTCGCGCGCGGGCTTCGAGGCGGAAAACCTCGACGACTTCAAGGGCCTGAATCAGCGGAGCCCGTGGTACGCCTTTCTCATGCTGCTCTTGATGTTTTCCATGGCGGGCGTGCCGCCGACAGTGGGGTTCTACGCCAAGCTCTCGGTGCTGCAGGCGGTGATCAACGTCGGGGCCTGGTGGTCCATACCGCTCGCCGTGTTCGCGGTGCTGTTCTCGCTGGTCGGCGCCTACTACTACTTGCGGCTGGTCAAGCTCATGTACTTCGACGCGCCGGTGGACACCGCGCCCATCGCGCCGCGCATGGACGTCCGCGTGCTGTTGAGCCTGAATGGCCTGTTCATGCTGGTATTCGGGATCTTTCCAGAGCGGCTCATGTGGCTGTGCAGCTACTCGATCCAGGTGTCGCTGTAATCCATGACCGGTGAACGGAATCGCCCGCAAGGCGGCGGGCGCAAGCCGACCGATTTCACCGAGCGGAAGCTCCGTTCCCGGACCGTCTACCACGGGCGGCTGCTTCACGTGCTGGAGGACGACGTGCGGCTCGCCGACGGCCGCACCGCGCGCCGCGAGTACGTGCGGCATCCGGGCGCGGTCATGATCGTGCCGTTCCTCGATTCCGGGACCGTCGTGCTGGTGCGCCAGTATCGCTATCCCCTGGCCCGTCATTTCTACGAGATACCGGCAGGCAAGATCGATCGCGGCGAGAGGCCGCTGCAGACGGCGCGACGCGAGCTCCGGGAGGAATGCGGCTACACGGCCAGGAAGTGGCGCCATCTGACGACGATACACCCGTGCATCGGCTATTCCGACGAGCGCATCGAACTCTATCTCGCGCGCGGGCTCGCCCACGTCAGCAACGCGCCGGACGACGGCGAGTTGCTGGAGGTGGTGACCGTGAAGCTGGCGGCAGCGCTACGCTGGGTGCGACAGGGGAGAATCACCGACGAAAAAACCGTCATCGGCCTGCTGTGGGCCGACAGGTTTCTAAGAAGCAAGGATGAGGGATGAAGGATGAGGGATGATCCCCGCTGTGCGGGCGTCAAATCCAGGTCATCCTTCCGCCGTCATCCTTCATCCTTCGAGCGGCGGGGCGCTGCCCGCCGTGTCAGGCCGCGTTGGCGTCGCGCGCAGCGGGTTCCGCCACCGCGTCCTTCTGGTCGAGCGGGATCGGCCGCTGGAAGAGATAGCCCTGACCGAAGTGGGTGCCCATGCCGAGCAGGAGATTCAGCGCCTCGGGGGTCTCCACCCATTCCGCGATTACCTGCTTGTCGAGGCCGTGGGCGATATCGTTCAGCGCCCGCACGAAAATGCGGCTGCCCTCGTCGGCCGCGAGATCGCGGATGAAGCCGCCGTCGATCTTCAGGTAGTCGACGTCGAAACGCTTCAGGTAGTAGAACGAACTGAAGCCCGCGCCGAAATCGTCGAGCGCGAAGCGGCACCCCATCTCCTTCAGCCGCTTGATGAAGGTGATCGTGACGTCGATCTCCGACATCGCCGCGGTCTCGGTGATCTCGAACACGAGCCGGCTCGGATGGACGCCGCTCGAACGCAGCACCGAGTGGAAGCGGTGAATCCACTGCTGGTCCGAGATCGACACCCGCGAGAGGTTCACGAAGTAGCGCAGCTTCCGGTCGGCCTGTCCGCTCGCGCACAGGTAGGCGAGCAGTTTTTCCACCACCCGCATGTCGATTTCCTGGATCACGCCCATCGATTCGGCGAGTTCGATGAAGTTGCCGGGCAGGATGTAGCCGCCGTCCTCGCCGCGAATGCGCACCAGCACCTCGTGGTGCACGGCCTCGTGGTCCTTCAGGCGTACCACCGGCTGCTGGAACAGGACCAGGCGGTCCTCTTCGAGCGCGTCGCGCAGCTTTTTCGCCCAGTGGACGCGTTTGTGCGTGGTGCGCAGGTTCTCGGAGGCCTGGTCGAACAGCACGTGGCGGTTGCGTCCGCGATCCTTGGCCTGGTACATCGCGATGTCCACGTTCGAGAGCAGCGCGAGCGCGTCGCCGCCGTGGAACGGATAGAGCGCGACGCCCGCGGAGGCCGCCAGGTTGGAGATGACCTTGTCGTCCGCGGCCTGGAACCGGTAATGCCGCACCGCGTCGAGCGCCTTTTCGGCGACCTCGATGGCGTCCTTGCGCAGCGCCGTGGGCAGGTGGATGGCGAACTCGTCGCCCCCGAGCCGGAACAGCTCGCCGGCCAGGTTGCGCGTCACGTCACGCAGCACGCTCCCGACCCCGACGATCAGCTGATCTCCCGTGCGGTGGCCGAAATGGTCGTTGACGTACTTGAAATGATCGATGTCGAGGAACAGCAGCGCGCCGACGCCGCCCGACTGCAGGGCCGACTCGACCCGGCGCTGCAGGCACAACCGGTTGGGAAGGTCGGTGAGCGAGTCGTGCAGCGCGAGGTGCTCGATGCGCTGCGTCGCGAGGTGCTCCTCGGTGATGTCGCGCGCGGTGCCGCGGATGCCGAGCATGACGCCGTTGTCGTCGAGCACCACGCGCGCGTTGATGCCGATCCAGCGGTCTTCCCCGGTATGGGTGACGAGCCGGGTCACGTGGTGCTTGATCTCGCCGTCGCGCTTCAGCGTCGAGAGGAAGCGGCGATTGGACACGTGGGAGGCGCCGGACTCGAAATCGAAGAAGCAGCGCCCGATCAGGTCCTTGGGCGCGACGCCGAAGATCGCGTTGGCGGCGGTATTGAGATAGGTGAAGCGCCCGTACGAGTCGGTGGTCCAGATGAGGTCGTGGGAAGTCTCGACCAGGTCGCGGTAGCGGTTCTCGCTCTCCAGCAGGAGCTGGATCACGCGCCGCTTCTCGGCGAGCGACTTGCGGATCGTCGCCAGCTCCTTGGTGGCCTTGTCGCTCGTCGTCGCGAGCGCGGTGCCGGCCAGGCGGTCGATCAACTCGCGGGAATAGCGCCGGTGCCCGCCGTGCGTGCGGCTCGCGACCAGCACTCCCTGCTCGTCCCAGCGCCGCAGCTTCTGGATCGGAATACCGAGCATCTCGGATACCTCCTGGATGCTGTACTCCGTCGACGGATCGCTCACAGCGTCCCCCCTGATGGAAACGGGCTTTCTCGCCGCGGCCTGCGGTCGCGTCCCGTTGTGCGCTGACTGTCTCATAAGTCTATCAAAGCCTTCACTTATTGGCTAACCGGCGCATCGCGCCTGCGCGCGCCTGCGCAATGTCAGATGCGGTCCCGCGGGCATGCGCTTCCCCCTCCGGCGGCTGCGAACGACCGATGCGCCGTTCCCGCAGCTGCATGGCCTGCCATGCGAGCCCGCGCACCGATCGCCTGATTCCATCCTCGCGCAGGTCCGCGCCCGGCGCGGGGCCGAGGCCGGTCGAGGTCTTGATCCCGGCAGCCGCGCGGAACAACTCGTCGTAGGCGAGCTGCCGCGCAAGCTGCGTCGTCCCCAACGCGAGAAACGCCGCGTGGTCCTGGATGACCGCGTCCTCGCTGCCGCAGGCGTGGTGGCGATGGCTCGACCACCGGTAGTCCGTGGGGACTGCAACGAGGCACGCCCGGACCGGTTCCGACTCTATCGCGCAATAACGGGCGAGGAGTTCCCGGTCGTTGTCGATCGGGGTGACCTTCGGCTCGTCCTCCCAGAACGCCCCATTGCGCTGGTAGGTGTAGTTCACGTACTCCAGGTAGCGGTCGCCGACCCAGCGCATGAAGCGCGCCAGCCTGGTCTCCGAGTCCAGACTGACGAGCAGCTGCACATGGTCCGGCATCAGCACGTACGCATGGATCGCGCATCCGTGCTTCTCCGCCGCCCCCTTCAGGCAATCGAGGAAGACAAGGTAGTCCTCGTTGCCGAGGAAGCGCGGCGAACCGTCGTTCCCGTGGTGAACCACGTGGCGCGGCATTCCCGCCACCATGGGCACATCCCGTTCGCTCATGGGTCGATCCCCAGGCGGCGCGTCAGTGGATCTGATGGGACTCGTTCAGCCCGTTTTGGCGCGACACCAGGCGTTGCATGAGCTTGAGATCGCGGGTATTGAGCTTTAGCGCGCTGTCGACCCAGATCTGCACCACGTCGAGCAGCTCCGAGAACTCGATGCGCTGCACGCGCCGGCGCACCTGCGTGAGCGCCGCGAACCCGTTGCGGCTGCGGCTGCGGCGCCGGACGAGCGCCGCGACCTCGGCCTCGCCGTTGCCGTTCTCGGCCACGACGTCGACCACGCCGTGCGCGGCCATCTCCTCCGCGGTGTAGATCTTGCC
>JAHZNX010000146.1 GCA_020028375.1 Betaproteobacteria bacterium
CTCACCTTCATCTTCATCATGTGCGCGTACCGCGCAACCTGGGTGAGCAGTCAGAAGCCTATCGCCATCGCAAGATAGGTCATCGGCGAGGGGTAGCGATCGGCGCCGCCGATGCGCTGGTGCTCGTCGCTATAGACCTCGAACTTGCCCGCGGTGCCGCGCTTGAGGTGCATCTCGCCCGCGACGACTTCCGTGTGCACGTCGTTCTCGTTGGTGATTCCGCCCGGCGGCAGATCGGGCTTGTCGATCACCCGCTCGCCGGGCTTGGCAGACAGGTCTTCGTTACCGAGGGGTTTAGTCATCGCAATTTCTCCGTCACAGTCCTCATTGCAGCGGCGCGACCTTGCCTTCCTTCACGAGCCGCGCCCAGCGCTCGACGTCGGCGTTGAAGTAGTTGCGGAACTCGCCGGCGGGCACCGGCACCGGCTCCGAGCCGATCTGCGACAGCCGCTCGCGCACGGCCGGGCTCTGCAGCGCGGCGGCGGTCGCCTGCTCGAGCCGGGCCATCGCTTCCGGCGGGGTGCCCGCGCGCGCGAAAAAGCCGAACCACACCGCGAACTCGTAGCCCGGGAAGCCCTGCTCGGCCACTGTCGGCACGTCCGGCAGAGCCTGCGAGCGGCTCTTTGAGGTCGTCGCGAGCGCGCGCACCCGCCCGCCCTGCACCTGCCCGATCGCCGAGCCCATGACGTCGAAGAGCAGCGTGACGCGCTGCGCCATCAGGTCGGGATACACCGCGCCGCTGCCTTTGTACGGCACGTGCAGGAGCTGGATGCCGGCCATGTCCTTGAAAAGCTCGCCCGCCAGGTGGCTGCCGGTGCCGGGGCCGGACGAGCCGAACGTGAGCTCGTTGGGCCGCGCCCGCGCGGCCTTGATCACCTCGGCCAGCGACTTGAGCGGAGACTCGGCCGAAATCACCACCAGGTTTGGAATCGCGGCGACACCGGCGATGGGCGCGAGATCCACGCGCGGGTCGAACGGCAGCTTCATCAGGCTCACGCTCGTGGCAAGGCTGCTCGCGGCAAAGAGGAAGGTGTAGCCGTCCGCTCTCGCGACCCGGGCGACGTACTCCGCACCGACGTTGCCGCCCGCGCCGGGCCGCAGCTCGACGATGACGTTGCGCCCCAGCGCGTTTGACATCTCCTGCGCCAGCGGGCGCCCCAGCACCTCGGCCGTTCCGCCCGGCGCATACGGCACGATCATGGTGACCGCCCGTGCCGGATAGCCCTGCGCCGACGCCCCACCTGACGGCGCGCCCGCCGCGAGCAGACCGGCGCTCATGGCGAGGGCGAGCGCGGCTCCCGATTGCCTGTTCACTTTCGCATCGCTCCAGAAAAGGATGGACACTATACCGCGGTTCGATGGCTTGACCACCATCTCCACTACGGGATGCAGGCGTTCTCGCGCACGCTGGGTGCGAGTTCACCCCCGTTGGACGTTACCTAGTCGCGTCGGTATCGTGCAGCGACCGCTGCATGAGCACGCTATCGAGCCAGCGCCCGAATTTGAAACCCACGCGCGTGAACGTGCCGACGTGCCGGAACCCGAGCGCGCGGTGCAGCCCGATGGACGCCGCGTTGTCGCTGTCGCCGATCACCGCGATCATTTCCCGGTAGCCGACCGCCGCCGAAAGCTCCAGCACCTTCGCGAGGAGCGCCTTGCCGATGCCGCCTCCGGTGGCCGAAGGGTCCAGGTAGACCGAGTCCTCCGCCGTGTGCCGGTAGGCGCTGCGCAGGCGATAGTGCGCGGCATAGGCGAACCCGAGGATCGCGCCATCCCGGTGCGCCACCAGGTAGGGCAGCCCGGCCGCGAGCACGGCCTCCCGGCGCCGGCACATCTCGCCGAGATCCGGCGGCTCTTCCTCGAATGAAGCGGTCCCGCGCAGCACGTGGCCGGCGTAGATCTCCTGCACCCGCGCCATGTCTGCGGGCGCGGACGGACGGACGGCGATCTGCGGATTCATGTTTCCCGGCGCGCCGGGCCTCAGGACCGCAGGGGTCCCGCTACCCGATGCTCGCGTTCCATTGCTCACCACTCGCGGCGGATTCCCCCTTCGCGTATGACCGCCTGGTAGCGCAGGTACTCCTCCTGCATCAGCCGCATGAAGCCGTCCGGCGTGCTCTCGGTCATGGATTCCGCCCCCTGGCGCACGAAGCGCTCGCGCAGCGCGTGCTTCCGCAACCCGCGCACGATGTCGCCGTGCAGCTGCTCGACGACGCGCCGCGGCGTGCCGCGGGGCGCGACGATGCCCGACCAGCGGTCGAACTGCGCTTCCGGCAAGCCGAACTCGGCGATCGCCGGCACGGCCGGCAGCGCGGGACTGCGCTGCGGCGTCATCACGGCGATCGCGCGCAGCCGTCCCTCGCGCACCGGCGCGAGCACCGCCGGCAGCGTGAAGACGGCGTAGTGCACTCGCCCGAGCACCATCTCGACGAAGGAATCCGACAGGTTCCGGAACGGCACGTGCACCGCATCGATGCCGAGTGCGCGCGTGAACAGCTCGCCGGCGAGATGCGAGGCCGACCCGATGCCGAGGGAAGCGTAGTTGAGCTCGCCGGTGCGCACGCGTGCGTAGCGGGCGAATTCGGACGCCGTGGCAACCGGGATCCCGGGCGTCACCGCGAGGACGTTGGTGATCGAGGCGACGTGCGCGACACCCACGATGTCGGCGAGCGCACGGTACGGCGGCGGGTCGCGCATGAGCTCGGTGATGAGGCGCGTGACGCCCACCATGCCCAGCGTGTAGCCGTCGGCATTCGCTTTCGACACGAGGGTGTTGCCGATCAGCCCGCCCGCGCCCGTGCGGTTCTCGATGACGACCCGCTGCCCGTAGAATGCTTCCAGCTGGTCACCGATCGAGCGCGCGAAGAAATCGTCCGCCGCGCCCGGCGGGTAGGCGACGATGATGCGGATCGGCTTCACGGGAAAGGCGGCGGGCTCCACCCATTGCTTCGCCAGGCACGGCGCAGTCCCCGCGGACGCGGCCACCGCACCGACCGCGACCGGCACCGCGCAGGCGGACAGGAAACGAAGAAAACGGGCTGCGATCATGCTTCCCCCGGGCCGCCCCACGATAGCGTGCGCGGCGCCGGACATCAAGCATTAGCCATTCGGACGTCGCGCTCCAGTCGCAATAACCCAGCCCACACCCCACCTTTTCAAGGAGGGGAATTCTTTTGTAGCGCCCTCAGGGCTTGATGCCGAGCAGTTTCGCCGCCGTCTCGCCCAGCATCATGCGGCGCTCCTTGTCGGTGAAGCCCGGCGTCTTGAGGATGTGGTCCACCGACTTGCTCTGCCACGGGATCGGATGATCGGTGCCGATCACCAGCCGGTTCGAGCCCACTTCCGCGGCGAGATGCCGCAGCGCTTCCGAGGTGAACACGAGCGTGTCGTAGTACATGTCCCGCAGGTACTCGGTCGGCTTCTTCTTGAGCTTCACGCCGGTGTCCATGTCGGGGGCGACGCGCAGGCAGTTGTCCGAGCGCGGTGCGTAGGACGGCAAGTAGCCCCCGCCGTGCGCCGAGCAGATCTTCAGCCCCGGGAAGCGGTCGAGCGTGCCCTCGAAGATGAGGTGCGAGAGCGCGATGGTCGTGTCGAGGGGGTTGCCGATGGTGTTCGCGAGCCAGCCGTTGCCCTTCAACCGCGGCGCGAGGTCGGGCGTGCTCTGCGGGTGGATGAAGATCAGGACGCCGAGCTCCTCGGCCTTCGCCCAGAACGGGTGGAATACGGGATCGGAGAATTCCTTGCCAGCGACGCTCGCCCCGACGGCCGCGCCGCGCAGGCCCAGCCGCTTCACCCCGTCCACCAGCTGCTGCACCGCGAGGTCGGGATACTGGAGCGCCACCGATGCGAACGCGACAAAGCGGTCGGGATAGGTCGCGCAGAATTCGGCGAGCCGCTCGTTCTGGATCCGGATCACTTTCGTCACGAGGTCGCGCTCCGCCTTGTACCACTGCGGATTGATGCTGAGCGCCTCCATGTCGATGCCCTGCTCGTCCATCTCGGCGATGCGGCGCGGCCCGACCTGGTCGATCCCCGGCCCCCGTTGCGTTTCCCTGGTGATTCCCAGCAGGGCCATGGCCTCGGGAATGATGCAATGCGCGTGCACGTCGATCGTCTTCACGCGGCGACCGCCGACCTTGACTTCGCGGCGGCGCGAGGCGGGCTGCGGCCGCGCTTTTCCCGGCGCGGCGGTCCGGGCCTGTAGCTGCGCCGGCGCGGCCCCGAGCAGCTCGCAGCCGGTGAACGCAATTGCGGCCATCCCGCTGGCGGTATTCGTTGTGGACTCCCGTGGAATGTGCATTCCTCTTTCTCCCTGTCAAAACGTGGGTGATCGATAATGAAAAATCGAAGTATATAGGTCAGTCGCCGTTCGCCAAACTCAGGCCGGCGCGCGGCGCCGGCGCAGCTCGCGCGCGATGAGGAACGCGCCGAGCGCCAGGCCGGCGATGTCGGTGAAGATGGCGCCGGGGAACATGTCCGCCGGGATCAACGTCAGCACGCCCGCGACGATGAAAAGCGCACGCCATCCCGCCGCGACCGGTGCATAGAAGAAGCCGACCACGCCGATCGTCCCGAGCCAGATGCCGACCGACGCGGTTGCGACCGCCCACACGATCGTAAGCAGATCCCCCTGCATCAGCAGGCTGGGCGAGAGCGCGAACAGGAACGGCACGATGTACGCCGCCCAGCCGATGCGCGTCGCGGTCCAGCCGGTCTTGTCCACGTCCGAGCCGGCGATGTTGGCGGCGGCGAACGCCGAGAGCGCGACCGGCGGCGTCACCATCGACATCACGCCGAAATAGAGTAGGAACATGTGCGCCGCCATCGGTGCGATGCCGACCTTGACGAGCGCCGGGGCGATCAGCGTCGCCATGATGATGTAGACGCCGACCGTCGGGAGTCCCAGGCCGAGCACGATCGCGATCGCCGCGGTGAGGGCGAGCATCAGCGGCAGGCTTTCTCCGGTCGCGGCAAGGAGCTGCAGCGTCATGCCGAACGCGAGCCCGGTGATGTTTAGGATGCCGATGAACATTCCCGAAACCGCGCAGATCAGGATGAGGTCCACGACCGTGCCGCCAGTCGAGACGATCGCCTTGACCAGGTCCTTCAGCGGCACACGCTCGCCCTTGTAGCCGAAGGCGAGTGAGAGGACGATCAACAACCCGGCGGCGAGCAACGCGCAATATTCGGCACGCAAATTGAGCTCGACGAGCGCGTAGACCAGGACCACGAACGGCAGCGGGAAGTACCAGCCCGCCTTCAGCACGGGCGCGAGCCGCGGCAGCCGATCGGCCGGCTCGCCGCGGATGCCGCGCTTCGCGGCCTCGACGTCCACCTGGAAGAACAGCGCGAGGTAATAGAGGAACGCCGGGATGATGGCGGCGATCATCACCTCGGCGTACGGCACGCCCAGCACCTCCGCCATGAGAAAGGCCGCGGCGCCCATCACCGGCGGCATCAGCTGTCCGCCGGTCGAGCCGACCGCCTCGATCGCGGCGGCGATCTGCGCCGGGTAGCCCGAGCGCTTCATGAGCGGGATCGTGACGACGCCGACTGCGGTGACGTTCGCGACCGCGCTGCCCGAGATCATGCCGAAGAGCCCGGAGCCCACCACCGCGACCTTCGCCGAGCCGCCGCGGTAGCGCCCCATCCACGCGCGCGCGAGGTCGGTGAAGAACTCGGAACCGCCGCAGCGGCCGAGGAGCTGGCCCAGCAGGATGAACGGCACCACGACGATGATCCCGATCTGCAGCGTGGCGCCGAGCAGCGCGTTGGTGTCCAGGCTGAGATACACCAGCAGCCGCGTGAATTCCACCGGCCGCGCCTGGAATATCCCCGGCAGATGGTGCCCGACCATCGCGTAGACGACACCAACGAGCGTGAAGCCGACGAGCGAGAATCCCGCCATGCGGCGCGTGCCTTCGCATATCAGCAGGCACAGCGCCGCGGCCATCAGGATGCCGTCAAGCGGTCGCGCGGTGAGCTCGTTGCTCAACTGCGGGTAGCGCCACGCCAGGACCAGGCACAGCGCGAGCCCG
>JAHZNX010000147.1 GCA_020028375.1 Betaproteobacteria bacterium
ACCGCGGAATTGAGCGCTGCATAATAGTTGTCGCCGGTCGGCACCACCGACCCCAAATATTGACGCACCCGCTCGGGATGGTTGTGCACCGCTTCCGAGATCGAGCAGAAGATGATGCCGACTTCCGCCAATTTCTGCTTGTAGGTCGTCGCGACCGACACCGAGTCGAAGATCACGTCCACCGCGACACCCGCGAGCTTGGCCCGCTCGTTCATCGGCACGCCCAGCTTCTCGAAGGTGCGCAGGAGCTCCGGGTCCACCTCGTCCATACTCGCGAGCTTCTTCGGCTTGGGGGCCGAGTAGTAGATGATGTCCTGGAAGTCGATCTTCGGGTACTTGACGTTCGGCCACGCCGGCTCCTGCATGGTAAGCCAGTGCCGGTAGGACTTGAGGCGGAAGTCGAGCAGCCACTCCGGCTCGCCCTTCTTCGCCGAAATGAACCGGATGGTGTCCTCGTTCAGCCCCTTCGGCGCGGTGTCGGCCTCGATCGGCGTGACGAAGCCGTGCCGGTAGGGCTGGTTGACCAGGTTTTCGAGTACCGAACTCATTACTTTCGCTCCGAGCAGCCAGCCATGAGCTGTCAGCTATCAGCTTTCTCCTTGATGCTGAAAGATTCGCCGCAGCCGCACGTCGCGTCCACGTTGGGATTGGTGAACTTGAATACCTGCTTCAGGCCTTCCTTCACGAAATCGAGAGTGGAGCCGTCGAGCGTTTCGAGGCTCTTCGCGTCCACTACCACCTTCGCGTCGTGCGCCTCGATCAGCAGGTCGCCCGCGCGCACTTCGTCCGCGTAGTCGTAGACGTAGGCAAAACCCGAGCAGCCTGCGTCCTTCACCCCCACGCGCAGGCCGATGCCCTTGCCGCGCTGGGCAATCTGCTTCTGGATCTGCTTTGCCGCGTTTTCCGTCAGTTGTATCGCCATAACCTGCCTCTCGTTACTCGTTACTCGTTACTCGTTACTCGTTTCTCGTTTCTCGTTTCTCGTTTCTCGTTTCTCGTTGCTCGAACTAGACAGCCATTGCCGTCAGGCTCCTGAGGCGCGTCACGACTGTTTTCAGCGTCCGCAGAAATGCATCCACCTGCTCCATCGAGTTTCCCGCGCCGAGCGAAAAGCGCACTGCCCCGTGCGCAAGCTCCGGGTCGACGCCCATTGCGAGCAGCGTCGCCGAGGGCTCGGGATTTGCGCTCGAGCACGCGGCGCCCGGGGCGACGGCGTAGCCCGCCTTGTCGAGTTCGATCACCAGCGTTTCGCCCACGATGCCCTTGAACGCGAAGTACGACGTATTGGCGACGCGCGGCGCTGCTTCTCCGAATATCACAGCCCCCATTTCGCGCAATCCCCGCTCCAGCCGTGCGCGAATCGCTTCGAGCTGCTGCGCGAGCCGCTGCATCCGCCCCCCCGCGAGCTCGCAAGCCGCCCCGAAGCCGACGATGGCGGCCACGTTTTCCGTCCCGGAGCGCAGCCCCTGCTCGTGACCGCCGCCGTGGATGATCGGCCGCAGCTGCAGGCGCTTGTCCATCACGAGCGCCGCCGCGCCCTTGGGTCCGTAGATCTTGTGCGCCGAGATCGTCATTGCGTGCACGCCGAGCGAGGGGAAATCCACCGCGATCTTGCCCAGCGCCTGCACCGCGTCGGTATGCATGCACGCCTTAGCCGCGCGCGCGCGAGCGGCAACCGCTGCCACGTCCAGCACCACGCCGGTCTCGTTGTTGACGAGCATCACCGAAACGATGCCGGTCGGCTCCCGGACCGCCGCATCCACGTCGGCGAGCTCCATCTGGCCGTCGCGCGTCACGGCGAGCTTCCTCACCTTCCAGCCTTGGCGCGCAAGCTCCTGCGCAGGCTTCGCGATGCAGGGATGCTCGATCGCGCTCACCGCAACCTGAGACGGCCTGAGATAGCCGGCCGCGCCCTTGATGAACAGGTTGTTCGCCTCGGTGCCGCCGGACACGAAGATCACCTGCGACGGCTGGGCGTTGACCAGCGCTCCGACCTGCTGGCGCGCCCGGTCCACTGCCCGGCGCGCGACGGTGCCGAACTCGTGCCGGCTCGACGCATTGCCGAACTGCTCACGCAGGTACGGCAGCATCGCCTCGAGGACTTTGTCGTCCACGGGCGTGGTCGCGTTGTGATCGAAGTAGACGCGCTCCATTTATGCAGTAGCCAGTGACGAGCAACGAGCAATGCGTCTAGGCCGACACCGGGGTCGCGCGCTTGTTCACCGTAGCGCGCATGTCGTGGATCTGGGCGGCTCCGGTTTCGCGCGCCGCCTCCTTGGCCTTCTGGCTCTCCACCAGCTGGCGCAAGGTTACCGACCTGAGGTACTCAAATATGCGGTCATTCAGCGCCGCCCACAAATCGTGCGTGAGGCACTTTTCGCCTTCCCTGCAGTTCTCCTTGCCGCCGCACTGCGTCGCATCGATCGGCTCATCTACCGCGAGGATGATGTCGGCCACGGTCATCTCGCCCATGTCGCGCGCGAGGTGGTAGCCGCCGCCCGGGCCGCGCACGCTTTCCACCAGGTGATTCCGGCGCAGCTTGCCGAACAGCTGCTCCAGATACGACAGCGAGATCTTCTGCCGGCCGCTGATTTCTGCCAGCGTCACCGGCCCGCTGCCGTGATGCAACCCGAGATCGATCATCGCCGTAACGGCAAACCGCCCTTTTGTGGTCAGTTTCATCGGCAACCTCTAAAATGTTATTTAAATCAATGTGATACGAAGACGATAAAGACTACTAAATTGATCAACTATAGCTTTCCCGACAAAATTAGTCAACCATTTTGTTCAGGGGGTTTGCATCGAGCCGATGCGCCTCCTGCTCGTCGATGCGCAGGCCCAGGCGCTTGAGCTCCGCGAGGATGTGCTCGATGCGCCGGTCGAGTTCCGCGCTGTGTCCGATCAATTCGTGCAGCGCTCCTGACATCGGATCGTTCAGGTCCTTAACCACGGCGTAGGCCGCGAAGCGCCCGTTCTGCGCCGCCTGCGCTTCGATGATGCGCGCGGGAATGCCGATCGCGGTCGCTCCCGGCGGTACGTCCTTCACCACCACCGCATTCGATCCCACGCGCGCGCCATCGCCGATGACGATCGGGCCGAGGATTTTCGCCCCCGCTCCCACCACCACGCCCTTGCCGAGCGTCGGATGGCGTTTGCCCTTGTTCCACGAGGTGCCGCCCAGCGTGACGCCGTGGTAGAGCGTGCAGTCGTCGCCGATCTCCGCGGTTTCGCCGATGACGACACCCATGCCGTGATCAATAAAGAATCGGCGCTGGATCGTTGCGCCCGGGTGGATCTCGATGCCGGTCAGCCAGCGCGACCCGTGCGAAACCAGGCGCGCAAGCCACTTGAGACCCAGGCCCCACAGCCAGTGGGCCAGACGATGGAACAGCATGGCGTGGAATCCGGGATAGCAGGTGATGACCTCCCAGGTATTCCGGGCAGCCGGGTCGCGCTCGAATACGACTGCGATTTCTTCTTTCAGTCTTGCGAACATCGTTTACGAATCAAGGCTAAGGGCCGGCAGCTTACGATCCCCTAGTAATTTAGTCAACTATTTACCGTCGGAGTTCCGACCGGAGCGAAACCGCTCCGGCGGATCCAACTATGCGCGTTCGAACAGACGAGCGCCGCTGCTCAACGCGCAACGGGGACGATTAAATCTTCCGCGATCGCCGTGCCTTCGGACTGACGAGTGCCTTAATGATGCCGCGCAGGATATTGACTTCTTCGCGCTCGAGCTGCGCCCGGTTGAATAGCCGCCGCAACCGGGGCATGAGCTTCTTGGGGTGCTGGGGATTGAGGAAACCGTGCTGCACCATCGCGCGCTCGAGGTGCTCGTAGAAGCGCTCGAGTTCCTCATGGCTCGCCCGCGCACGCGCCTTGCCGACCGGCGGCCCCGCTCCGAGCGCCGCCAGCCGCAGCTCGTAGGCGAACAGCTGCACCGCGGCGGCGACGTTGAGCGAGCTGTATTGCGGATTCGCGGGTATGGTCGCGAGCAGCTGGCATTTGCCGACCTCGACCGCGGTGAGTCCGAACGTCTCGTTGCCGAACACCAGTGCCGTGGATTGCGAGCGCGCAACTTCGATGATCCGCGCCGCGGCTTCCCGCGCGCTCACCATCGGCGCCGCGATCTCGCGCGGGCGCGCCGTGCAGGCGACCGTGAGCGCGGAACCGGCTAGCGCGTCATCGAGGCTCGCGTGCACGCGCGCGCGGCGCAGCAGGTCGGTCGCGCCCGAAGCGAGCCACTCAGCCTGCGGATCCGGGAAATGTCTGGGCGCGACGAGATGCAGCCGTCCGAGGCCCATGGTCTTCAGCGCCCGCGCGGCCGCACCGATGTTCCCGGGATGCGCGGTTTCGCACAGCACGAAGCGGATATTTTTGAGGGAATCGGCGGCCATCGATCACCGTGGTGCGGAAATGCATGATCCGCATTTCCGCGCCGTTCTTTTCCCCTCGCCCTCAGGGAGAGGGGGAAGGGGTGAGGGTGGGACTGGAGATATTCTCACCAGGAAGCCCGATACAATATGATGATTCGAGCACTTGATAGATGCCGATCATGCACCCGATGCTCACCATCGCCGTGAGGGCCGCGCGCCGCGCCGGCAATGTCATCAACCGCGCGACCCGCAACCTGGACGCTGTCGTCTTCCGCGAAAAGGCCGTGAACGACTTCGTCTCCGAAGTGGACCGCGAAGCGGAGCAGGCGGTCATCCGCACGCTGCTCGAAGCCTATCCGGCGCATTCGATTCTAGCAGAGGAGAGCGGCGCCTCCGGGAAATCGGAGTACCAGTGGATCATCGATCCGCTCGACGGCACCACCAATTTCATCCACGGCTTTCCGCAGTACTGCGTGGCGATCGCACTCAGGCACCGCGGCATCGTCACTCAAGCGGTGGTCTACGATCCCTCGCGCAACGATCTCTTTACCGCGACGCGCGGGCGCGGCGCGTTCCTCAACGACCACCGCATGCGGGTGAGCAAGCGCATCCATCTCAGGTCGAGCCTTATCGGGACCGGCTTCCCGTTCCGCCAGCTCGAGCACCTGGACGCCTATATCGCGATCCTGCGCGGCATGATGGGAGGCGCGGCCGGCGTGCGGCGCGCCGGCTCCGCCGCGCTCGACCTCGCCTACGTCGCGGCAGGCCGGCTCGACGGCTTCTGGGAGTTCGGGCTTTCGCCGTGGGATATGGCGGCGGGCGCGCTGCTCATCACGGAAGCCGGCGGACTGGTGGGGGACCTCGCCGGCGAGAACGGCTACCTGGAAACGGGCAACATCATCGCCGGCAACCCGCACATCTTCGTCGAGCTGCTGCGGGCGATGTCACCGCATCTCACGCCCGCGCTCAAGCGCGGCTGAACTATTTTCTTGAGGGAGGGCGCAGCTCGGCGAGTTCCTTCGCCAGCGAGGCATCAAGCCGCTCGAGCGACTTCAATGCCTGGTCGTATTCGGTCCTGCGGCCGAGCCGCGCATAGGCCCGCCCCAGGCCGAACCACGCCCGCGCGAGTTCGCCGTTGAGCTGCACCGCCTCGCGGTAGGCCGCGGCCGCGGGCAGGTCGCGGTCGAGGTCGGAGTAGCTTTCGCCGAGCAGGAACCAGGTTTCCGCGTTGCCCTGGCGCACGCGGAGCGCGTTGTTGAGCGTCTGCACCGCGCGCGCTGGCTGCTTCGCGTCGCGGTACGACTGGGCGAGCAGGTTCCACCCCAGCATCTCGTCCGGCGCCAGCCGCACGACCTCGGTGTAGCTCTCGATCGCGAGCGCATGCCGTCCCGCCTGCGAGTATGCGTATCCCGCGACGATCCACCAGCTGGAGTTGTTGCTGTCCTTGGCCAGGTTTTCCTTGGCGAGCTTCGTGAGCCCGTCCCAGTCCTTGCGGGCCTCCAGCTCGGCCACCCGCTTCCGGTTGCCCTCCTCCATGCCCTTCAAGTGGCTCAACAGGATCGAGGCAGTGCCGTCGGGCGCCGCCGATAGCAGCAGGCCCTGAGCCGCCGTGCAACCGAGAAGCGCAGCGAGCGCGAGTCCGCCGACCGCGCCCCG
>JAHZNX010000148.1 GCA_020028375.1 Betaproteobacteria bacterium
AGATCCAGGTGCAGAAGGTGCACCGGAAGGCTCGCGGCCAGCTCGGCGTTGCCATCGATCCCGGCAAAGTATGTGGCAAGGACGATCCTGAGTCCGGGGCAGGCCCGGGAGATTGCGGCATAGGCCGACTCATAGGCGCGCCTCGCTGCGTTCGGCAGATCCAGCGCCAGGAACGGTTCATCGAGCTGAACGTACTGTGCGCCGAGGTTTTCCAGCTCTTTCAGGATCTGCAGGTAAACCGGTAGCAGCCGGTCCAGGTGGTCGAGCCGGTTAAATCCCCGCTCTTTCTCCTTGCCCAGGAGCAGATAACTCACCGGCCCGATCAACACCGGCTTGGCGTTGATGCCGAGCGCTTTCGCCTCCTGAAATTCATCCATGACCTTCCGCGAGGTCAGGCTGAAGGTTTGATTCTTCGCAAACTCCGGGACCAGGTAGTGGTAGTTGGTGTCGAACCACTTGGTCATCTCCATGGCAATGAGGTCGAGACCGCCTTTCTGATAGCCCCGCGCCATGGCGAAGTACAAATCCAGCTCGGAACCGCCGGGCTTGTCGAGCAAAGGTTTGTATCGCGCGGGTATCGCGCCGACCATGAGCGAGAGATCGAGCACATGGTCATAGAGCGAAAAATCGTTGCAGGGAATCAGATCGATGCCGGCTTCCTGCTGCAGCCGCCAGTGGTTGCGGCGGAGGACGCGACCGGTTTCCAGGAGTTCAGCAAGGCTGATCCCGGAAGACCAGTAACTTTCGCAGGCTTTCTTGAGCTCTCTGTGGCTACCGATCCGCGGATAGCCGAGGTTGTGTGTGAGCATGTTCACCTTTCCCTCCATTCTCGATAATGAACGGCACGCACATTCGAGTGCTTCCCGATGCGTCCCGGAATGAGGAAAGGCGAACGCCGGAACAGTGGGCAATGCTCGGCAAAAACTTATGCGTTACTAACAGTTGCGCGACAGCTCGTGATTCGCACACGATTCCCTGTTACTTCGCGTAACGCGAAACCTTATCCGGTGGATGAAGCAATTCAGGGCAAAAATAGTGTAGCGGATTTTGAGGTCTAGAACCGGGTCGGCGCAGCACAGGGCATTGATCTGCAAATACCCGGTGATGGGTGATGGGTGATTGCGCTCAACCCCGGTGACACCCGTATCTCGTCACCCGAAAGGCCGTGAGTCGTGATGCGGCCCCTCCGGCCCGCTAACGGAGCGGCTTCAGCGCATTGACCTTCGCCGCGACCTGCGAGCATGCCGCGATGAGGTCCGTGATGAGGCGTTCATCAATGCTCAAATCACCTTCATACTCGCCGCGGTTGCGGATTTCGTGCCCCTTGGCGAGGACTCGCCAGACTTCCGGCCCCAGCGCCAAGGTGTGCGGCAGCGCCTGAAAAACCACGTACCGGTTCGCCGGGCGGAAGCCATGATAGCGAAGCGCGGCCAAGCACAGCGCATGCGCAGCGTTATAGACGAGATCGAAGCGCCCTTCGAGTGAATTTTCGCGGTTATCCGCGTCTTTGAGGCGCGCAAGTCCCGCCCGCTTCAGTCCCTCGAACTCCCGCGCGTCCGGCGGCTCAGCCGACAGGGACTTTGCGGCGACAAGCCGCTCAAATGCCGAGGTCACGTTCGGATCCGATCACCCACACCTTGGGCTGCTGCAGCACGCGTCTGACGAATGCGTTGTCTTCCTTCACCCGCCTGGCCAGCTCCTTTCGGCTGTAGACCGTGGGGTTGACCGTCCGGCCGAGCCTGGACCCCACCTCCCCGAGCGCGCCAAACACGTCCCCATAGGTGAGTTTGTCGCTCACGACCATCAGGTCAATGTCGCTGCGCGTCGTGTCGCGCCGCTTGGCGACGGACCCGTACACGAAAGCCGCGACGATGCGCGGCGCAAGCGACGCAAGCGCCTCACGCAATGGCCCGGCAAGACCGATCGTCTTAGTGGCAATGCCAATCAGCTCCTTATAGAGCGGCGACTCCGGGTTGGCCTGGTAGTGCTTCTGCGATCCTAGCCGGCGAACCGTCACCAGGCCGCTGGATTCGAGTCGGGCCAGTTCGCGCTGGATCGCACCTGAGCCGCCACCGGTCTGCCCGATCAGCTCCGTCGCGTAGAAACTGCGCTCGGGCTGTCCGAAAAGCAGCCCGAGGACGCGCTGCTGCGTGGTCGAGAACAGAGCGTCCGCGAGCCCTTCGCCCGGACCGCGTCCTGCGATTCTGTTCGCACGAGCCGTTTCGGGCTTCCTAATACCCATTCTGGGCATATTACTACCCAATTTGGGCATGATCAATCTCTTGCTTGTCACCCAGCAGTGGGTCGGACCCGCGCAATTCGTTGATCTGAAGGAACAACGGAATGCTGTTGAACGCCTCGGAGCACTTAGCGCCTCAGTTTCGGGGCCAAAAAAGCCATTCCAGGACTGATCAGGTCCTGCCTGTTGCGCGTCGGGGCGCCTGAATGCTGAACTCGTGCAACCAAGAGCGTTTCGTCACCGGGTATCGCCGTCGCCCGGCTCCTCCGTTTCGTCTTCCCAGGAGTAGCGCTTGCGCGGCGGGATGTCCAGGCGCCGCAGCGCGATCGCCAGCGCGAGGCCGATTAGTGCGGCCGCCAGATGGGTTTGCCAGGAAACCCCGGGCTGGATCGGTAATACGCCCCATACCATGCTGCCGTATAGAAATGCGACCAGCAGCGATGCGGCGATCGCGCGCCGGTCGAGCCGAATCAGTCCGGCGACGAATACATAGCTGACCAGGCCGTAGACCAGTCCGCTGGAACCGACGTGAACGGATCCGCCGGCGAACAGCCACACCGCGATGCCGGGCCCGAGGTAGACCGCCGGCAGCACCGTGAGCGCTGAATTCGGATAGAGGTACAGCATCCCCGTGCCCAGCACCAGCAACGGCAGTGAGTTGGCGATCAGGTGGACGGGGCCGCCATGGAGCAAGGGCGCGAGCAGAATGCCGGGCAGCCCGGCCAACTGGCGTGGACGGACACCGAAACGCTGCAGCTCCAAAGCGAGCGCCCAATTGACTATATCGATGAGCCAGATCAGTGCGACAAAGCCGAGCGCGATCTTGAGCGCCAGCCGGAAATTGGCGCGCGCCCGCTCAGAGCTGGCGTAGTCCGGGTCGAGAACGTGAATCTGCATCAATGATCGAGGCCATAAGGCGGCAAGGTGGTCAGGCGGGGATCCTCGACGTGGCCGCCGGTCGTGAAGTGGTAGAGGGACTGGAACGTCGCGTCGTTGAATCCAAAGACCTGATGGACCGGATCATCAAAGAAGCAGCCGATTCCCGTCGCACGGACGCCGGTCGCCTCCGCCTCCAGATAAAGCACCTGGCCGATCACCCCTGTCTCCCAGAAAAGTCTCCGGTAAAACGCGGGGCCGTAGCGCCGCAGGCTCGATTCGAATTCCGCGATCATTCCCAGGGAAAACGCGCTATC
The DNA here is from genome assembly GCA_020028375.1 of Betaproteobacteria bacterium. Classification (GTDB taxonomy): domain Bacteria; phylum Pseudomonadota; class Gammaproteobacteria; order Burkholderiales; family SG8-41; genus SG8-41. The sequence goes on from JAHZNX010000148.1 coordinate 3,433, forward strand.
CCCGGCGATAGCCTGTTGACAGCTGACCTGGGCAGCCAATTGGCGTGCATCGCCCGCTTCGAGGAGAAACAGCGGCAAGTCCTCCGGACAGCCGGGGGGTGGGGTCCAGGCAAATTGCGGGTGCATCGCCCGCCTGAGCGAGCTTGGCTTTGCAGGATCCCGCGCCAGCATGTAAAGACCGGGAGCAAGGCCATCCACCCGATGGACGAACAGGGCGAGATGAACGGCCGGTTCCCAGGGCAGGACGTCCCAGGGCATCGGACGCCGGCCCACGTCACGATCCATCCGTGGCATGACGCGAGCCAGCATCGTGAAGAAGCTGCCGGCTGAAATCGAGGTCTTGCCGTCGAACGCGAGCGCGCTTCGCCGCTGACGGATTACCTGTCCGGCCCTTGGCTGATCCGGGGCGATGCCCGGCGCCTGAGCACTCGAATGGATTGGCGTCTGCGCTGCAGGCCCCCCGCGATCGAGTTCGATGACCCTCCGTTCCGCACTCGATTTCCACGAGGCGACTTCCACCTGGTTGAGGATCTCCCATTGCACGGGATCGTCCCGGCTCAGCCGGTTGGCCTTGCCGTGCCAGATGTGTCGCGTCATATCGCAAACGGCATCAGGGGCAAGCGACAAGGGCAAAGAGATTGAATTCCCCGTGGGAAGACCGGAATCCTGATCGTCGGGCCAGACGACGGCCAGGCAATCGGGGTGCTCGCGTTCCGCTCCCCCGAAATCCTCGGGTCGATCCACCCCCAGCATGGCGGCAACCGTGTCGTCCGCCAGGCCGTTCAACAGCAGCATGCGCCAGCCCAGGGTCTGGGCCGCAATGCGAGCGCTGCCGATCGCGTGCCCCACGTCATGCTGACAGTAGCGAAAGGCCCGCTCTCCGTACTTCCAGGTCTCCCGCCAGTTCACCGAGGTAAAGCCGACAAGAAAGGCCTGAGGCGGAAATGCTTGCGTGAGCGAAACAAAACTCGATTCCGGCAACGCCGCCCGCAACTCCAGCGCATGCTCCTTCGCGGCATAGTGATAAAGACCCGGCAATGGCGAAATGCCCGGAACCGCGTCAATCAGCAAATACCCTTCGGTAGGATGCAGGTTGCCGCTCGACGGGTTGGCTCGAAGCGCCCAGCGGACCTCGCCGGCCTGCTTCCATGCCGATATGGCCAGCGAATACTCAAGAAAGCGCGAAAGGGTGCGAACGGTGACCGGAGCGCCTGCAATGGCTCCAGGGCGATACAAGTCTTCATAGAGGGGCGAGAGCGGCGCGTCATCAGGATTCAGGAGCGGCAGGGAAATGAGCGGAGCTCCCTCGAATCGTCGAAACGGATCCGGCTGATTCGCCCAGTCCATGTAGCCGAGCGAGCGCGCAGAGCGGAAGAAATGATGTTTCGTCTCCTGGTGGTAGCGCATGACCACTTCCAGGGGATCGAGCGACTCCGTGGACCCACTCATGGCGCATTGCGCTTGGGCGGTCTCTGGTGGAATTTCCTCACCGGTCTCTCACCATGACGCGGCCTGCCGCCGGGTCTGGAGTCGCCGCCAGGTGCAGGAGCGTTCCCCCGGGCATTCTGCTGCGGAACTCCCTCCCGATTGCCGGTGGCCAGCATGATCTCGAGCTCATTGAGCTCATCCCACTCGGCATCGGTCCGCTGCCTGTCCGGAATCGCCAGAAGCGCTTGCAGGCGAGCGCGAGGGGATATCGGTTGCGATTCATTCATGGCGGCATTATCTCATCGTTGGATAAGGGCACTGATTCTGTGAGGCTATAGTCGGAGCTGCTTCGCTGTAAACTCCCCATCACTCATCACGTTGTATCGAAACCGGAGGAGAACCCGTGAGAACCCCCCACCGACTCACCCAACTCTATGCCGGCGCGTTCCTGCTCGCCGCCACCCCGCTGGCGCTGGCGCAGGCGCCGTACCCGAGCCAGCAGATCAAGATCATCTGCCCGTTCCCGGCGGGCGGGGGGACGGACCTCACGTCGCGGCTGCTGGGAGAGCAGCTCTCCAAGACGCTCGGGCAGCCGTTCGTGGTGGAGAACCGCACCGGGGCGAGCGGCCAGATCGGCACCGGCGCCGCGGCGAGCGCTCCGCCTGACGGCTACACGTTGCTCGTCGCCTCGGGCGAGGTGGCCCTCAATCCCCACCTCTACAAGAAGATGGCCTACGACTGGGACCGGAACCTCCAGCCGATCACGCTGCTCGTCAAGGTGCCGAACGTGATGGCGGTGAACATGGACGTGCCGGCGGCGACCGTGGCGGAGTTCATCGCCTACGCGAAGCAGAACGACGGCAAGCTCACGTTCTCCTCGAGCGGCGTCGGCAACCCGCAGCAGCTGACCGGCGAGATGTTCAACAAGATGGCGGGCGTGCGGATCCGGCACGTCCCCTACAAGGGCGCCGCGCCGCAGCTCGCGGACGTCGCGGGCAAGCACATCACGATGACCTTCGTCAGCATTGGCGCCGCGCTGCCCTTCATCAACGGCAACCGTATCCGGCCGATCGGCGTGACCTCGCTCACGCGCGTGTCCGTGCTGCCCGACGTGCCCGCGATCGCGGAGCACCCTCCCCTCGCCAGCTTCGAGCT
>JAHZNX010000372.1 GCA_020028375.1 Betaproteobacteria bacterium
CACCAGGAACATCTTGCCCGGCTGCAGGCGCCACTTCTTGACGATTTTCTCCTCGGGCACCGGCAGGCAGCCGCACTCCGAGCCCATGATGACGAGGTCGTCTGAGGTGACGATGTAGCGGGAGGGACGCAGCCCGTTGCGGTCGAGCGTCGCGCCGATTCTCAGACCATCGGTGAAGGCGATCGAGGCCGGGCCATCCCACGGCTCCATCATTGCCGCGTGGTACTCGTAGAAGGCGCGCCGCGCCGGATCCATCAGGGTGTGGTTCTCCCACGCCTCCGGGATCATCATCATCATGGCGTGCGCGATCGAGTAGCCGCCCATGACCAGCAGCTCCAGCGCGTTGTCGAACGAGGCCGAGTCCGACTGGCCGTCGTAGATCAGCGGCCAGACCTTGTCGAGGTCGCGGCCGAGCATGGGCGAGGAGATCGCGCCCTGACGCGCGCGGATCCAGTTGATGTTGCCGCGCAGCGTATTGATCTCGCCGTTGTGGCAGATCATGCGGAACGGATGGGCGAGATCCCAGCTCGGGAAGGTGTTGGTCGAGAAGCGCTGATGCACGAGGGCGAGCGCCGACTCGACGCGCGCATCCTTCAGATCGAGGTAGTACTCGCCGACCTGGTAGGCGAGCAGCATGCCCTTGTAGCAGAGGGTGCGCGCCGACAGGGTGGGCACGTAGAATTCCTTGCCGTGCGCGAGCTTCAGCGCCTGGATCGCGTGCCCCGCGCTCTTGCGGATGACGTAGAGCTTCCTCTCGAGCGCCTCGATCTCGTACTCGCAGGCAAGACGCGAAGCGGGATCGCGCGGCAGGAACACCATGCCGACCCCGTATTGGCCGACGGGCGGCAGCTTCACGCCGCGCTTCGCCATCTCCTCGCGGAAGAACTTGTCGGGAATCTGGATCAGGCAGCCCGCGCCATCGGAGAGCTTGGGGTCCCAGCCTACCGCGCCGCGGTGCGTGAGGTTTTTCAGCACCGTCAGGCCCTGCTCGACGATGGTGTGGCTCTTCTTGCCCTTGATGTGCGCGACAAAGCCCACGCCGCACGCGTCGTGCTCGTGGCGCGAGTCGTATAAGCCCTGCGCGGCCGGCATTCCCGGTTCTACCATTCGGCGCACCCTCAAGAGCCCAATGAATTCAGCCGCCTGCCGCTCGCCCTGCTGCGCCGCAGCAAGCGAGATCGAAAACGGAGGCGCGAAAAGGAAGTTTACTGCCGTCAGCCACTTACAGCAACCGCCTCGCGCGTCTGCCGCGGCGCCCTCGTCACGTCTCCTCAATCGCGAACAGGCGCCGGTGCTCGAGGATCGCGTAGCGGTCGGTCATGCCGGCGATGTAGTCGGCGATGGCGCGGGGCGCGTCTTCCCCCGCCCGCTCCTGGAACTCGGGCGGCAGCAGCCGGTTATCCGTGAGCAGCGCCGCGAAGAGGTCGGCCACGATGCGGCGCGCCTTCCCGCTCATGCGCACCACGCGGTAGTGGCGGTAGAGGTTCTCGCGCAGGAAGCGCTTGAGCTCGTCGCTCTCCTCGCGGATGCGCGCGCTGAACGCGATCAGCGGCGGCGCGAGTCGCACCTCCTCGATTGAGGCCGGGGCGTGCCTGCGGATGTTATCTGCGCTGGTGCGGATCAAGTCGGAAACCAGCGTATCGATCATGCGCCGCACCGTCTCATGCCGCAGCCGCCGGGCCGCAAGCCGCGGGAACTGGCGCAGCACCGCCTTCATGTGGCGCGCGAAGATCGCCACCTCCGCGAGCTGAGCCATGTCGAGCAGCCCGGAACGCACGCCGTCATCCACATCGTGGTTGTTGTAGGCGATCTCGTCGGCGAGGTTGGCGACCTGTGCCTCGAGCGACGGGCGTTGCTTCTTAACGAAGCGCTCCCCGACATCGCCCAGCGTGCGCGCATTCTTGAGAGAGCAGTGCTTCAATACGCCCTCGCGCGACTCGAAGGTCAGATTGAGGCCGTCAAACGCGGCGTAGCGCTGTTCCAGCAGGTCCACCACGCGCAGGCTCTGGAGGTTGTGCTCGAAGCCCCCGTAGGGGCGCATGCAGGCGTTGAGGGAGTCCTGGCCGGTGTGACCGAACGGGGTATGGCCGAGATCGTGTGCGAGCGCAACCGCCTCGGTCAGGTCTTCGTCGAGCCGGAGGCTGCGCGCGACCGATCTCGCGATCTGCGCCACCTCGAGGCTGTGGGTGAGGCGGGTGCGGAAGAGATCGCCTTCGTGATTGACGAAGACCTGGGTCTTGTACTCCAGGCGCCTGAAAGCGGTGGAATGGATGATGCGATCGCGGTCGCGCTGGTACTCGCTACGGCCGCGCGGCGGGGCCTCGCGGCGGCGGCGGCCGCGGGAGCGCTCCGGCCGCGCCGCGCAGGGGGCGAGCTCACGCCCGGGCATGCACCGCGCCCGCGTCGAGCACATCCGCGAGCGCGGCGCGCGGCACCTCGCCCGAGACGCACGCCTCGCCGATGCGCTGGAGCAGCACGAAGCGGATGCGCCCGCCTTCCACCTTCTTGTCGTGGCCCATCAGTTCGAGGTAGCGCGCACAGCCCAACGGCGGCGGGTCCAGGGGCAGGCCGGCCCCCGCGAGGAGCGCGCCCAGGCGGCGCACGTCCTCGGCCGAGATCAGGCCGAGGCGGTGC
>JAHZNX010000149.1 GCA_020028375.1 Betaproteobacteria bacterium
CCTGGTGCTTGCCGGCGGCATCGTCGGCGGATTCATCGGACCGGAGACCAGCAAGCTCACCAAGGACCTGGTGACCGGCCATGCCTATGCAGGGTCTTATATCTCGCTGGTCGCGTTTGCGCTGCTCTCTATTGTTGCGTTGCGCTGGCTCCAAATCGCGGGACTGACGGAAGTAGAGCGCAAAGCCGCTGGGCGGCCGCTGGGGGCGATTGCACGGCAGCCGGCGTTCATCGTCGCGGTGCTCTGCGGAACGATCTCCTACGGCGTGATGAATCTGCTCATGACGACAACGCCGCTCGCGATGGACGCCTCCGGCCATGATTTCAGGGACGCTGCGTTCGTGATCCAGTGGCACATTGTGGGAATGTTTGCGCCCTCGTTTGTCACCGGGCATATCATCAAGCGGCTCGGGCTGACGGCGGTCATGCTGACTGGTGTGGTGCTCAACATCGCCTGCGTCGGCATCGCGCTTTCAGGTGTTGAGATCATGCATTTCTGGCAGGCGCTGGTCCTGCTCGGCATTGGATGGAACTTCATGTTTGTGGGTGCAACCGCGCTGCTCACCGAGATCCATAGCATTTCGGAACGCGCCAAGGTTCAGGGCGTCAATGACGCCGCGATCTCCATCACCATGATGATCACCTCCCTTGCGTCGGGCGCGCTGTTCACGATTCAGGGCTGGTATGCCATGAATTTGTGGGCGTTGCCCGCCCTGTTGCTGGCGGGTGCATCGCTCGTATGGCTCGCGTGGACACGCCGGCAGCGGGGCCAGCGCGTGTGAAAGCCCGCGCGGGACCCCGTCCCGGGTTTTGGTGTAAAATGCGCCAATTCGGCAAGGCGGTCAGGGCATGGTCGCTTTGCCTTTGTTTTTAAAAAGTAATTCCCCGCGTCGGAGAGGAGCTTATGAATCGACCCGCCACCGCGGCCCATCTTGCCAAGGCTTCCCCCGCGCCCGGCTACGTCCGGCACTCCCGGCTCAAGGCGTGGGTCGAGGAGATCGCGCAGCTCACCAAGCCCGGGCATATCCACTGGTGCGACGGCTCGCAGGAGGAATACGACCGGCTGTGCGGCGAGATGGTGGCGAGCGGCATGCTGATCAAGTTGAACCCGCAGAAGCGCCCCGGCTGCTTCCTTGCGCGTTCCGACCCGGATGACGTCGCGCGCATGGAAGAGCGCACCTTCGTCTGCAGCCGCAGCCAGGAGGACGCGGGTCCCAACAACAACTGGGTGGCTCCGGACGAGATGCGCGCGACGCTCGGCAAACTCTTCGACGGCTGCATGCGCGGGCGCACGATGTACGTGATTCCCTACAGCATGGGGCCGTTAGGCTCCCACATCGCCCACATCGGAGTCGAGCTTACGGATTCGCCCTACGTCGTCGCCAACATGAAGCTCATGACGCGCATCGGCCGCAAGGTGCTCGATGTCCTGGGCGCCGACGGATACTTCGTGCCGTGCGTGCACTCGATCGGCGCGCCGCTCGCGCCAGGGCAGAAGGACGTCGCCTGGCCGAGCAACAAGCAGCACAAGTACATCGTGCACTACCCCGAGACCAAGGAGATCTGGTCGTTCGGGAGCGGCTACGGCGGCAACGCGCTGCTCGGGAAGAAATGCTTCGCGCTGCGCATCGCATCGATCATGGCGAAGGAGCAGGGCTGGCTCGCTGAGCACATGCTGATCCTCGGCATCGAGACGCCGGAGAAGAAGAAGTATTACCTCGCGGCGGCATTCCCGAGCGCGTGCGGGAAGACCAACCTGGCGATGCTGGTTCCCCCCAAAGCGTTCAGGGAGAAGGGCTGGAAGATCACCACCATCGGCGAGGACATCGCCTGGATCAAGCCCGGGGCCGACGGCCGCCTCTACGCGATCAACCCCGAAGCCGGCGCGTTCGGGGTTGCGCCGGGAACCTCGCAGTTTACCAATCCCAACTGCCTCGAAGCGGTGAAGCGGGATACGATCTTCACCAACGTCGCGCTGACGCCCGACGGGGACGTGTGGTGGGAAGGGTTGACCAAGGAGCCGCCGCAGGGGCTGATCGACTGGCAGGGCAAGGCGTGGGCGCCGGGAAACAAGCGCAAGGCGGCCCATCCCAACGCGCGCTTCACGATGAGCTGCTCCCAGATCCCGTCGGTGGACCCGGACTGGGAAAACCCGCAAGGCGTGCCGATCAGCGTGTTTCTCTTCGGCGGCCGGCGCGCGACCGCCGTGCCGCTGGTCACGGAATCTTTCGACTGGAATCACGGGGTCTACATGGCTTCGACGATGGCCTCCGAGACGACCGCGGCGATCGTCGGCCAGGTCGGCGTGGTGCGGCGCGACCCCTTTGCGATGCTGCCGTTCTGCGGCTACCACTACGGCGATTATTTCAAGCACTGGTTGAAGATCGGAGCGAGCCTCAAGCATCCGCCGCGCATCTTCGGCGTCAACTGGTTCCGGCAGGACGGAAAGGGCGAGTTCATCTGGCCCGGCTTCGGTGAGAACATGCGGATCCTGAAGTGGATCGTCGACCGCATCGAGGGCAAGGCGGACGCGGTGAAGACGCCGTTGGGGCTGCAGCCGCGTTACGAGGACCTCGAATGGGCCGGCCTCGAGAGCTTCACGCGCGCGCGCTTCGAGGAATTGACCCGGGTCGACCGCGAGGTCTGGCGCAAGGAAGTGAAGGATCACGCCAAGTTCTACGACAAGCTCAAGGCGCGGATGCCCCGGGAGCTCTACGACCTGCGCGAGGAGCTCGAGCGGGCGCTCTAGACGGATACCGGCTTGCCGGCCTCCGTCGACCGGACGATGGCCTCCAACGCGGCCACCACGTCCACCATCTCCCGCGTCTGGATAGGGTAGGGCGCTCGCCCTGCCGCGGCGTCGGCGAAGGCATCGATCTCGGCGAGCAGCGAGTCCACCTTCGGAAAATCCCGCACCTCGACCTTGCCGCCGCGGCTGCGCAGCACGACCTGATTCTCGCCCAGGGCCTCGGCCGAGCCCTCGTCCCCGAAGAGGTGCACCCGCCAGTACACGGGCGAGGCACGCACGGCGCCGAAGTAGCCGGGAAGGCCGCTGGCGAAGGTGAAGGTCACGGCGATGGCGTCGCGGGGATCGGGGCCCCTGCGGTGGGTGATGAGCCGCGCATTCACCTCGGCGACCGGCCCGGCGACGCTGACGAAGGCATCGAGCAGGTGGATACCCGTGCCGGTCATGCCGCCGCCGGGGGACTCGTTCGGCGAATCCCGCCACGCGGAAAAATGCAGGCCTGAATTCTCGTTGCTGTAGTGCCCCTCGATCATCATCGGCCGGCCGAGCACGCCGCTCGCCGCGACGCGCCGCAGCTCCGCCATCGAGGGCCAGAAGCGCTTGTTCGTTCCCACGCCGAGCTGTATCCCGGCTTGCGCGCAGGCCGCTACGGAACGCTCCGCGTCGGCCCGCTTGAGCGCAAGTGGCTTCTCGCAGAACACGGGTTTGCCCGCTCTTGCGACGCGCACGATCTGGTCCGTGTGCAGGGAATGGGGGGTCGCCAGCACGACGGCCTCCACCCTCTTGTCGGCGAGCGCCTTCTCGAGGTCGTCGCTCAGGGTGAAGCCGTTGGCCTCAGCGATGGGGAGTGCGGCGTCGAGCTCTTTGCTCACCCCATGCACGAACCGCAGCTTCGCGCTCTTGCCCTGGATCGCGGCTACGATGTTCTTGCCCCACCAGCCGAGGCCGATGATCGCGGCGTTGATCATCAGAAAACGGGCTTGAGGCCGATGTCCTGGATGATTCTCTTCACGCGCGCCTGCTCGGCCTGCTGGATCTTGTAGAACTCCTCGGGCGTGCTGGATGCCGCGTCGGCGCCGCCGTTCTGGAAGCGGGTCTTGAGGTCCTCGGTTTTCAGCTGCTTGACGGTCTCGGCATTGATCCGCGTAATGATCTGCTTGGGCATGCCGGCCGGGCCGAGGAGCCCGAAATAGGTTTCGGATACAAACCCCGGAAGTCCCGCTTCGGACATGGTCGGAACCTGGGGGATGGCGACGGCGCGCGCGCGGCCTCCCGTCGCAACGGCCCGGATCTTGCCGTCCTTGAGGACCGGCATCACCGCCGGGAGGGGGAACAGGTAATAGTGGATGCGGCCCCCGTACATCTCCGCGAAGATGTCGCCGATCACCTTGAAGGGCACGTGCACCGACTGCAGGCCCGCCGCGGCATTGAACATCTCGGCCGCGAGGTGCGAGGAACTCCCCATGCCCGCCGAACCGACGTTGTAGTAGCCCGGCTTGGCCTTCACCTGGGCGATCAGGTCCGAGAGCGATTGCACCTGCAGGCCGGGACCCACCGTCAGGACGTTGGGCATCGAAGCGACCAGGCCGACGTGGGAGAAATCCTTCAACGGATCCCAGGGCGGTTGCTTCGAGAGTAGCGCCGCGGTGAGGTGAGGCTGGCCGATCAGCGCGATGGTATAGCCGTCGGGGCTCGCCCGAGCAACGACGGTCCCGCCGATCAAGCCGCCCGCGCCGGGACGATTGTCCACCACGATCTGCTGACGCCACTCGTCGGTCAGCTTCTGGCCGAGCACGCGTGCAAGAAAGTCGCTTGCAGCGCCCGCCGGAAACGGCACGACCATCCGTATCGGCCGGGCCGGATAAGCCTGCCCTGAGTCCTGAGCCAGTCGAAGGGTCGAAGGATCCTGCGCGGCGAGCGGTCCGGCAAGCAGAAAGCCGGCCACCAGAGTCAGGTGTCGTAGCGTCATGTTCGTTTCCTCCTCCACTCGATCTTATCAGAGCCCGGCCCGGCTCTTGCCCTTCACGGCCTTGTTGACGACGTTGACGGGCCATTCGCCCGTGAGCACGCGGCGGACCTCGCTCGGCGCCCCCGCCTGCAGGCCCACCATCGCGGTCTCGCTGTACCAGGCGACGTGGGGATTGATGATCACGTTGTCGCGCCCGCGCAGCGGGTGCGGATTGGGCAGGGGCTCGGGATCGGTGGTGTCGAGCGCGCAGCCGGCGATTCTCTTCGCATCGAGCGCCCGCACCAGTGCCGCCGTGTCCACGACCGGGCCGCGCGAACAGTTGATGAGGACCGCCCCGGGCTTCATCCTGGAAAATGCGTCGTCATTGATCATGCCGCGCGTCTGGTGCGTGAGGGGAGGGTGCACGGAGATGAAATCCGACTCCTTGAAGAGCTCGGGCAATTCCACCTTCCTGCCCGGCTCCGGAAATTGCCCTTCCTTGACGTAGGGATCGGCGTAGAGCACCCGCATGCCGAATGCGGCCGCGCGCACCGCCACCTGGCGCGCGATGTTGCCGAAGCCGACCAGCCCCAGCGTGCGGCCGACGAGCCGGTAGAGCGGCTTGCCGGGCGGCACGGCCCAGGTCCCCGCGCGCACCAGGCGATCGTAGAAGGCGATCTTGCGCGCGCTGTCGAGCAGCAGCGCCATGGTGTGCTCGGCCACTTCCTCGATGCAATACGTGGGGTTGTTGGTGACGATGATGCCCGCGCGGGTGGCGGCTTCGAGATCGATCGTGTCCACCCCGATGCCGTAGCGTGCGATGATCTTGCATTTCGGCATATTCGCCATGGCGTCGGCCGTGATGGGGCCGGCGTAGGTGTTGAGAAGCGCGTCGCAGTCCGCCGCCTGGAAGAGGAATTCCTCCGGCTTCTTGGTCTGCATGGGCACCAGGTCAGCGAGCCCCGCGAGGATCTTCTTCTCCACGTCCAGGGACTCCCAGACGTAGTCCGTCAGCACCACCTTCGCCTTTCCAGCCATTGCGCTTCCTTTCGCTTCCTGTCTCTCGTCAGTCGTCAGCCGCCAGTTGTCATTTTGCTGCGCCGTAGACCTCCGGATTCCAGCAATTCGGCGGCTGGCGGCCTTCCAGCACCGCCAGGATGTTGTCCGCGACCACGTTCGCCATGGATTCCCTCAGCTCCTTGACGGCGCTTCCGAGGTGCGGCGTAAGCACTACGTTCTGCATCGTCAGCAGATCCGGCTCCACTTTCGGCTCATTCTCGTAAACGTCAAGGCCGGC
>JAHZNX010000017.1 GCA_020028375.1 Betaproteobacteria bacterium
ACCATCGTCTATCCCGGCGCGCACCACGGATTCGACACGCCCGGGGGCAAGGTAGTGGAGTTGCCGAACGTCTACAATCCGCGGGCGCCGGGCCAGCGCGGCGCCCACGCCGGCGGCCACGAGCCATCGCGGCTAAAGGCGATCGGCGATGTCAACCGGTTCATCGACTCGAAACTGACCCCTTAGCCGAAATACACGTCTTCCGGCCGGCCGAACATTGACACGTTCCCCCGCGCGGCATACGGTATCCGTGCCGGCTCCGCGGCACCCGTCCCAGGGGAGGTTTCGATGAAAGACAGTCTCAGGTTCGTCGACTCGGATATGCACGTCATGGAACCGCCGGATCTTTTCGAGCGGTACCTGGACGCGAAATTCAAGGACCGCGTCAGCGTGAAGGTCGGATCCGACGGCCGCCCCAAGCGTGGCCCGGCGGGCTTGATCCTCATCGACGGGCAGCCCACCTCGGATGCTGACATGCAGCAATACCGGAAGCGACTCCGTCCCGTCGCGACGAACAGCACTCAGCCGCTGTCGGGATCGCGGATCCACGACGCGAAGCGGCTGGAGTTCGCGATCGAGCGCGACTACGACGCCGAAGCGCAGGTCACGGGTATGGCAATGGAAGGGGTCGATATCGCCGTACTCTATCCCACCACGGGCCTCGGCCTCCTCGCCCGCAACGGCATCGAGCCCCGACTGTCGCTTGCCGTCTGCCAGGCGTACAACAACTGGATCCACGAGTTCTGCCAGTACAGCCCCGAGCGACTGAAATTCGTGGCGATGCTGCCTCTGCACGACGTTCATCTTGCCTGCCGGGAACTGGTGAGGTGCGTGAGAGAGCTCGGCGCCGTGGGTTCCTTCATCCGGCCGAACCTGCTGAACGGGCGCTACTGGCACTCGAACTACTGGGATCCCCTCTACACCGTGCACGAAGAACTGAACGTAACGTGGGGATTCCACGAAGGCGTGGGCTCCCTGTATTCCCACATGCTCGAGCTCTACGGCGAGAACCGGTTCTACCGCCATGTGGCCGCCCACTGGATCGAGATGCAGCAGGCGCTGATCGCAATGGTGATCGGTGGCGTGTTCGAGTTCCATCCGAAGCTCCGCGTCGCGTTCCTCGAATGCCAGAATTCCTGGGTGCCGGGGCTGCTGTCGCGCATCGAATGGGACTATCCACAGTACCGCGAGTCGCACGCTCCGTATCTCAGCCTGACACCGAAGGAGTATTTCCGGCGCAATTGCTGGGCCGCGGTCGAAGGCAGCGAACCGGAGATCGAGGCGACCGCCGGCCTGATCGGAGCCGACCGGATGTGCGTCTCCACCGACTATCCGCACTTCGACTCCAACTTCCCGAACGTGTCGAGCAACCTGCTCAAGAGTTGCTCGCGCGATACCGCCGCCAAGATCATGATGGGGGGCGCGCATCTCTACGGGTTCACCGGCCGGCAAGCGCGTGGTAGCAATCGCGGGGTGACAGGCGGGATCCGTCGCCCAACTGACAAGCGGGGCCAGGCTCGAGCTTTCGTAATTCGAGCCCGGCCTCTTTCTTTGCGCCATTCCAATACATAGGAGAAAGACATGCAGACCGCAGTCGCGGGCATCACGCTCGCTATCGCTCTGGCCGCCGTTCCGGCCTTGGCCCAGAACGTGAAAATCACGCCCATCGGCTCGCACGAGGGCGAGCTTTGCGCGAACGACCGCGCGACGCTGTTCGAGGACCCGACCGGCGTCCGCATCCTCTACGACGTGGGCCACACCGTGACCGGCCCCGACGACCCGCGCCTGGGCGACGTTCACCTCGTGCTGCTCACCCACGTGCACGGGGACCACATCGGCGACCAGAAGCTGAAGGCGCCCGGCGCTGGAACCTGCGCGAACTCGGAACGGGTGCCGGCCGGCCCGAATTCCATGACTGCAGAGGTCGCGGCGGCGAAAAAAGCGGCGCTCGTCATGACCTCCGACATGGGCAGCTTCGTCGGCGCGAAAGTCCAGAAAATCACCGGCGGCAAGCCGATCACGCCGTGCCCGCAATCTGCGGGCGTGACCAGCGTCCCGGTCGCCACATCGTGCCGCTCGAACACGCATCTCGGCGGCGCGTTCATCGCCCGGGCAGCCGGCGCAGCGCAAGGCGTCGAGATTACCGTCGTTTTCGCCTCGCACGCGAACAACGTGCCATTGTCCCTCCTGTCCGAGGCGCAGCGTGCCAATCTCGGTCCCGACGGCGCGAGTATCGTCATCGGACCGCCCACCGGCTACGTCGTCAAGTTCACCAACGGGCTCACCGCGTACCTCTCGGGCGATACCGGCATACACACCGAGATGAAGACGGTCGTAAAGGAATACCACAAGGCGAATCTCGCGGTGCTCAATCTCGGGCCGAGCGCGGGGACCGTGATGTCGGGCGCCTACGCAATGAACGAGCTCGTCCAGCCCGCGTCGGTCATCCTCTCGCACCCGAACGAGGCCGTGACGGAAGGCGGCAAGTTGCGGCCCGCTTCGCGCACCGCGGCGCTCATCAAGGAACTGAAGAACGTGACTCCGCACCTCGCCATCAGCGGGCGCACAATGGAGTTCGACGGCTCGGGCAAATGCGTTGCTGGATGCTGAGTCAGGAAATTGGGACGAGTTGAGCCGGGTCTACGAATGCGCGTCAGGGGGGTGAGCATTGGCGCACGACACGTACTTCACCGACGGCGCCGCCTATGAGCGGCGCCTGGGGCGCTGGACCCGTGCCGCGGGTACGATTTTCCTCGATTGGGTCGCGCCGCCCGCAGGCGCCCGCTGGCTCGATATCGGTTGTGGAACCGGCGTATTCACCGAGCTCGTGGTCGAGAAGTGCGCTCCCGCGACGATGGTCGCGGTCGACCCCTCGTCGGCGCAGATTGAGCATGCCCGCAGCAAGCCGGTCGCGCAGCGCGCGGATTTCCGCATTGCGGATGCGCAGTCGCTGCCGTTTCTCGACGAAGCCTTCGATGTCGTCGCCTCGGCGTTGGTCATTAACTTCGTCCCTGATCGCCCCCGCGCGCTCGCCGAAATGCGTCGCGTTGGATGTCCCGGCGGCCTGATCGCCGGGTATGTTTGGGACTTTTCCGCGGAACGTAGCCCGATTTCCCCGATACGCAGCGGATTGAGGCAGATTGGCGCCAATCTTTCGCCTGTGCCGGGCATGGAAGATTCGCAGCTCGAGGCACTGAATACGTTGTTCGCACGAGGTGGATTGAAGGACATTGCCACCCGGACGATTGATGTGACGGTGTCCATTCCCGATTTCGATGATTTCTGGCGGGCGCAATCGGCGCCTTACTATCCCACCGGCAAGGTGATTGCGTCTCTGTCGCAAACAGATCGTGAGAAATTGATCGATGTGATGCGCGCACGCTTGCCGGCCGGCCCCGATGGCAGCATTACCTATTCGGCTCGTGCCAACGCCGTCAAGGCGCGTGTGCCGGAGTAAAAGGAGGAGGAGGTAAGATGATTGCATGCACTTGCACGAAAGTGTTGGTGCTGCTCTTCGCGTTGTCCGCGCTGCCTGCCCACGCCCAGAAATACCCTAGCCGGCCGCTGCGGGTGCTCGTGCCGCTGGCGCCGGGTGGGGGCATGGACGCGGTCACGCGCGCCCTCGCGCAAAGTCTGACCGATTCGCTCGGGCAGAGCGTCGTCGTCGACAACCGTCCCGGCGCGGGCAGCCAGGTCGCCCTCGAGATCCTGGCCGACGCGGCGCCGGACGGCCATACCCTGATGATGTTGAGCGCCACCACCGTGATCTACCCGCTGCTCTATTCATCCCGCTTCGACATCGTGCGTGATTTCGCGCCGGTGTCGCAGGTGACCGCGCAGGGCTACGCGCTGGTCGTGCATCCGTCGCTGCCCGCGACATCGGTCCTCGAGCTCGTGAAGCACGCGCGCGCGAACCCGGGCAAGCTGAATTACAGCTCGTCCGGCATCGGCAGCCCGATCCACATGACGACGGAGCTGTTCCAGATCGCCACCGGCACGCAAATGGTTCACATCCCGTATAAGGGCCTGGGCGCCGCCTACACGGACCTGGTCGGCGGGCGGATCGACCTGTCGTTCGCGACCATCATCTCGTCCCAGGTCCACATCCGGAGCGGACGTTTGCGCGCGCTGGCGGTGACGCCCGGGAAACGCGCGCCGGCCCTGCCCGATACGCCCACCCTTGCCGAAGCCGGCGTGCCGGGCGTCATCGTGGTCAACTGGTACGGCCTCATTGCGCCCAAGGGCACTCCGAAAGCCGCCATTGACCGGGTCGCCGCCGAGACGATCAAGGCGGTGCGAACGCCGGAGTTCGCCAAGCGTCTTGTCGCCGACGGCTCGGAGGGCGTGGGCACCAGCCCCTCGGGGTTCACCGCCCACATCCGGGCCGAGAGCGACCAGTGGCGCCGCGTGATTAAGCAAGCGGGCATCCGCGGCCAGTGATTTCTTCATCCACGAGGTCAGGAGACACAGCCATGCGCTACGAAGTGATCTCGGCCGATTGCCACGTGGATCTTTGCTGGCTGCCGCCGGAGCTCTTCACCGAGAACGCCTCCTCCTCAATGCGCGAGCGCATGCCCTACGTGGGCGACGGACCCAATGGCCGGCAGTGGATGACCAAACGCGGCGCCAATCTCGGTCTGGTTAACGGCATGGGTTCGGCGGGACGGAAATACATTCCCGGCAAGATCCATCGCTCCGATCGCATGGCCTCGACCGGTTTGTACGAAGACGGCAACCGCGGCATCCGCCGCCTGACCGATCCCGACCTCCGAATAAAGGACCAGGACCGTGACGGCGTCCAGGCCGAGGTCCTCTACGGCGTCCTTGGCGCCACCAGCCGCCTGAACGATGCCGAGGCCGCCGTGGAGGTCATGCGCATCTACAACGAGTGGCTCGCCGGATTCTGCTCGACGCACCCCGAGCGCTTCGCCGGCCTCGCCTCGATCCCGAACCATCCAATCGAAGCGGCCATCGCCGAGATCGAGCGCGTCGCCCGGCGCGGCGCACTCCGTGGCCTCGACATCGCCAACTCGCCGGATCTCAAGCCGCTGTGGGACCCGTACTGGAACCCGCTGTGGGAGGTCATCAATGCCACCGGGCTGCCGCTGCACTTTCACACGGTCAGCGGCTACGTGCCCGACCACATCCGCAAGATCATGCTGATCGGCGGAGATCCGACGCGCGCGAGCCTCCCCGGCATGCCGGAGGTGGACTTGCCGGTGGCGCGGGCCGCGTTCGCAACGAACATCACGGCGTTCCAGCTCAACATGTCCAACATCCTCACCTCGATGATCTACAGCGGCGTCCTCGAGCGCTGGCCGCGCATCCGGCTGGTGCTGGGCGAAGCGGGCATCGGCTGGATCCCGTACGTGCTGTGGCGGATGGACGCGGAGTGGGAGGACCAGTTCAAGGACCTCTCGCTCAAGATGCCGCCGAGCGGCTACTGGAAGCGCCAGTGCCGGGCGACCTACCAGACGGACCCGGTAGGGATCAAGCTGATCGACGAGGTGGGCGCGGAGAACATCATGTGGGGGTCGGACTTTCCGCACCCCGACGGCATCTGGCCGGACTCGCAGGAATACATCCAGCGCGAGCTGGGCGGTCTGGCGGACGGCATCCGCCGCAAGATCGTGTGCGAGAACGCGGCGAAGCTCTACGGGTTCTCGCTGTCGTAGTCCGTCGCAACGGCCTGAGGCGGCTGGCCGTCCCACACGCGCTTCATGTTCTTGTAGGCGAAATCGGCGCGGCGGAACCAGGTGTCCCACGTGGTGCCCGCGCTGTGGGGCGACACCACCACGTTCTCGAGCTTGAGAAGGGGATTGCCGGGATCGACGGGCTCCTTCTCGAATACGTCGATGCCCGCTCCCGCGATGCGCTTCTGCTGCAGCGCTTCGGTGAGCGCGACCTCGTCCACCACCGGCCCACGGCTCGTGTTGATGATCACCGCCGTGGGTTTCATCATGGCGAGGCGCTCGCGGTTGACGACGTGGCGCGTTTCGTTGGTGAGCGGCGCGTGGCAGGAGATGATGTCCGAAGTGCGGAACAGCTCGTCCAGCGAAACCCGCTTGGCCTTCAGCTCGCGCTCGCGTTCGGGCGGAAGCGGAAACTTGTCGTAGTACTGGACGGTCGCGTCGAAGGCCTGAACCCGCCGCGCAACCTTCTGGCCGATATTGCCGAACCCGAGCACGCCCACGACCTTGTTCGCCATCTCGAAGGTGTTCATGCCGTCGATCGCGGCGCTCCAGCGCCCCTCCCTCACGGCCGGGTCCGCCAGCCTCAGCCGCCGGTAGAGCGACAGCATTGCCAGCACGGCGTGATCGGCCACCGCCCAGGAGTTCGCGCCTCCGTTGTTCGCGCAAGGTATCTTCAGCTCGCGCAGGAGCTTGAGGTTGATGCGGTCGTAGCCCGCGGAGAGAATCTGCACCAGCCGGGCTTTCCGGGCCGACCGCAATATCCGCTCGGTGAGCGTCGCGCGGAACGCCATGATGAAATCGGCTTCCTTGACCGCTTCGACCTGCTGCGCTTCGGGGGACTTGCCGTCGACCACGGTCGTCGAGAAGCCGGCGGGGTTGAACGAAATGATGGCTTCCACGATGCGCGGGTGCAGCCCGTGGAGGAAGACGACTCTGGCTTCTGCCATGGCTTGTTCCTGATTTGAGCGAGTAGACATGACCAGTTTAGCTTTTCCCGGCAAAAAAGAAACGCACGCCTCGGCTCGAGCAGACGCATGCGCCCGCTTCGCGCTCTATCATTGCCGTCACACAAGGAGCATAATGCGGGGGTCGAAAACGCTTTGGGTCTGCAAGCAGCTCGTTCCCGGCTGGTAGTCTCAGTCCTGTCCCACGGGTTCTTTGATGCCGCGCGAATTTCGCGCGCGGCCACGCCACCTCCGGAGGACATCATGTCTACCACCGGCACCGTAAAGTTTTTCAACAGCAGCAGAGGCTTCGGCTTCATCCGCCCCGACGACGGCTCGAAGGACGTGTTCGTGCACATTTCCGCGGTCCAGACCGCGGGTCTCGGCACGTTGAGCGAGAACCAGAAAATATCGTTCGACGTGCAGAAGGGCAACGACGGCAAGTCTTCCGCGATCAACCTGAAGGCTGTCTGACATGAATATCTTCGTGGGCAACCTCGGCCCCGACGTGACCGAGGCGGAAATCGCGGAACTGTTCAAGCCGTTCGGCCAGGTCGGGACGGTGCAAGTCGTGCGGGAAATGTTCACCGGCAAGGGCAAGGGCTTCGGTTTCGTGGAGATGCCCGGCAGGCAGCAGTCCCGTGACGCGATCGCCGGGCTCAACGGCAAGGAGTTCGCCGGGCGCCCGCTGAAGGTGAACGAGGCGCGGCCCCGCCCCGAGCGCGGCCGCCGGCGCTAGCCGCCGATCCGGGCAAGTCCTTGCATCGGACATCATCCGGAGAAAATTCAAACACCTGGGCATTCTGATCGCCCTGGTTTCCAATCGAGCGCCCGACAGGCGTATCGTGCGGAAAGTCAAACAGGGGGATCAGCATGAAATCAGCTCTGGCGGTGGGTTTCGCCGTGCTGCTTGGCGTCGCGGGCAGCGGGCAGGCGGCTCAGCGCGGCTCGCCGGACGATTCCGCGGCCGGTTATCCCGCGCGGCCAATCCGGCTCATCATCCCGTTCCCACCCGGCGGCAGCAACGACATCATGGGCCGCTATTTTGCGCAGTACCTTACCGAGCGCCTGGGCAAGCAGGTGGTCGTGGACAACCGCCCGGGCGCTGATGGCATCATCGGGACTGAGATCGCGGCGCGAGCGCAGCCCGACGGTCACACGCTGCTGATCGCCTCGGCGGCGTTCGCGGTGAACGGGGCAACGCGCAAGGTGCCCTACGATCCGCACCAGTCCTTTTCCTGGGTGGGGACGCTCGGGTATGGACCGAGCGTGCTCTCGGTGGGACCGGCGCTCAAGGTGAACTCGGCTCAGGAGTTGATCGCCTACGGCAGGGCCAACCCGGGCAAGCTGACGCTCGCCACCTCGGGCGGCTTCGCCCAGTTCGCGAGCGAGTTGTTCAACCACCTTTCCGGCATGAAGATGCTGGTGGTGATCTACAAGGGCGGGTTTCCCGCGCTGGTGGACGTGATGGGCGGGCAGGCGCACGTCAACCTGGGCTCGCTGATCCAGACGCTGCCGCACCTGAAGTCGGGCCGGCTCAAACCTCTTGCCACCACCGGCGCCAAGCGCGCCAGCGCGGCGCCCGATCTCCCGACTATCGCCGAGGCCGGCATCGCGGGCTACGAGGCGAACAACTGGTGGGCCATCGCGGCGCCGGCCGGCACGCCCCCGGGCGTGATCAAATTGCTCAGCGGGGAGATGAAGCGGTATCTCGAGCAGCCGGCAACGCTGAAGCGCTTCCAGGCCGAGGGCGTCGAGGCCGATTTCCGCACGCCCGCCGAGGTCCAGAAGATGATTCCGACGGAGATGGCCAAGTGGAAAAACGTCGCCAAGGTGGCCAACATCCGCGCGGGTCAATGAGCGGCTTGGCGCAGATCGCACTTGTCGGGGGGCTGGCTGCCGCGCTTGTAATCGTGGCGCCGCACGCTGCCGCGCAATCCGCGGCTTCGTATCCCACCAAGCCGGTGCGCCTGATCGTCGCGTCGGGGGCGGGCGGGGGGCTTGATTTCGTCGCGCGCCAGGTCGCCATCCCGCTCAGTGAAGCCCTGGGGCAGACGGTGGTCGTGGACAATCGCGCCGGCGCCAGTGGAAGCATTGCCGCGGAGCTCTCCTCGCAAGCCGCGCCGGATGGGTACACGCTGATGTTTCTCAGCGCAAGCCTGGTCGTCTATGGAATCGTCAACAAGACGCGCTACGATTTGTACCGCGATTTTGCTCCTGTTTCCCAGGTTGCCGCCGCGCCGTACATGCTGACCGTGCATCCCGGGCTTCCCGTCAAGACGGTCAAGGAGCTGATCGCGTACGCGAAAGCCACCCCATCGAAGCTCAATTACGCGTCGACGGGCAACGCGTCTCTGGCGCACCTTGCAACCGAGCTCTTCACGCATTCCACCGGAACGGAGCTGGTGCATATTCCGTACAAGGGGGTGGGCGCGGCGCTGGGCGACATGCTGTCGGGCCGGGTGCAGATGAGCTTTCTCAGCGCCGGCTCCGTGTACAGCCACGTCAGGTCCCAGAAGCTGAGGGCCGTTGCCATTGCGAGCGCGACGCGTGCGAAAATGGCTCCCGACCTGCCGACGATGATCGAGTCGGGCGTGCCGGGATTCGTGGTGACCCAGTGGCATGGCATGCTCGCGCCCCGCGGCACGCCCCGGCCGGTCATCGAGCGCCTGCATCGGGAAATCGTCAAGGCGGTGCAGCGGCCGGAAGTCGCCTCGCGGCTGGCGCTTGACGGGACTGAAGGCATCGCCAGCTCGCCGCAGGAATTCACCGCTCATTTGAAGTCCGAACGCGAGCAGTGGGAGAAGGTGGTCAAGCTGGCGAATATTCGTGGCGAGTGACAAAAACAGATCGACAACAAGGAGATTCATGCGGGCGCGCAATTTGACGTTCTGCACGCTGACCGGACGTGACGGCGGCACTCTGGGCGTGAAGACGGAGCGGGGCATCTTGAATGTGGCCGAAGCGTCCAGGGTGTTCCGGATCAAGGCGCCGACGGATATTCACGCCGTGATCGAGGGCGCCGACTGCGCGCCGATAGTGCGGCTCGCCGCGAAGGCGCTGGAGGACACGCGCGGCAAGCGCGTGCTGGTGGCGGAATCGCGCGCGCGATTCGGTCCGGCCGTGCCGCGCCCCGGGAAGATCATCTGCGTCGGGCTCAACTACCGCAGGCACGCGATGGAAACCGGCAACCCGATTCCGCCGGTCCCGATCCTCTTCAACAAGTACAACAACACACTCGTCGGCCATCGCGGCACGATCCGCCTCCCGGTGAAGGTGTCCGCGCAGTTCGACTACGAAGTTGAGCTGGTGGTGGTGATGGGCCGGAAGGCCCGCGACGTGCCGGAGGAGAAGGCGTTGGCGCACGTCTTCGGCTATGCCAACGGGAACGATTTCACGGCGCGCGACCTCATGCGCGTAACGAGCCAGCTCATGCTCGGCAAGACCTGCGACGGCTTCGCGCCGCTCGGCCCCTGGGTCGTTACCACGGACCAGGTTCCCGACCCGCAGAACCTCAGGATCGCCACTTACGTGAACGGCGAGAAACGCCAGGACTCGAACACCTCCGACATGATCTACAGTTGCGCGCAGATCGTGAGCTACTGCTCGCGCCACATGACGCTCCTGCCCGGCGACATCATCTATACCGGGACGCCGCAGGGCGTGATCCTGGGCTATCCGCCCGAGAAGCGGGTGTGGCTCAAGGCCGGAGACAAAGTGGTGACCGAAGTCGAGAAGTGCGGTGTGCTCGAGGTGACGTTGATCTGACCATCGCGACGGGAAAGCTGATCATGTATCCCAATACTCTCCTTTATATTAATGGCGCCTGGGGCCCCGGTGCGTCCGGTCGCACCCTGCCGGTCGTCAACCCGGCCAACGGCAGCCAGATTGGCACTGTGGCCTACGCCGAACACGCCGACCTCGACCGCGCGCTGGAAGCGGCGGATCAGGGCTTCAAGGCCTGGCGCAAGGTTCCGGCATTCGACCGATCGAAGATCATGCGCAAGGCCGCGAGCCTGTTTCGCG
The DNA here is from genome assembly GCA_020028375.1 of Betaproteobacteria bacterium. Taxonomy (GTDB): domain Bacteria; phylum Pseudomonadota; class Gammaproteobacteria; order Burkholderiales; family SG8-41; genus SG8-41. Next base: position 10,664 of record JAHZNX010000017.1, read on the forward strand.
AGCGCGCCGACGCGGTGGCACCGATCCTCACCCTGGAGCAGGGCAAACCGCTTGCCGAGGCCAAACAGGAAGTGCTCGCCGGTGCCGATATCGTCGACTGGTTCGCCGAGGAAGCGCGCCGTGCCTACGGACGCGTGATCCCGGCGCGCGCGGAGGGCGTCTACCAGCTGGTCATCAAGGAGCCGGTGGGGCCGGTCGCAGCCTTCACGCCGTGGAATTTCCCGATCAACCAGGTGGTGCGGAAACTTTCCGCCGCACTGGCGGCCGGCTGCTCGATCATCGTGAAGGCGCCGGAAGAGACGCCCGCCTCGCCGGCCGAGCTGGTCCGCGCCTTCGCCGACGCCGGCGTTCCCGCGGGAGTGCTGAATCTCGTCTACGGGAATCCAGCCGATATTTCGAGCTACCTGATTCCGCACCCGGTCATCCGCAAGATGTCGTTCACCGGCTCGGCCGCGGTGGGCAAGCAGCTCGCGGCGCTTGCGGGTGCCCACATGAAGCGCACCACCATGGAGCTTGGTGGTCACGCGCCGGTGATCGTTTTCGACGACAGCGACGTCGACGCCGCGGTGAAGACGATGACGTTCATGAAATACCGCAACGCCGGGCAGGTGTGCATCTCCCCGACGCGCTTCCTGGTGCAGGAGGGCGTCTACGCGAGCTTCGTCGAGAAATTCGTCGCGGGCGCGAAAGCGGTCAAGGTCGGCGACGGGATGGACAAGGATACGAAGATGGGCCCGCTTGCCAATCCACGGCGGACCCGCGCGATGGAAGCGCACGTCGGGGACGCGAGGAAGCGCGGCGGCAAAGTGCTCGCCGGCGGCTACCCGATCGGCGAGAAGGGCAACTTCTTCGAGCCCACGGTGATCACGGAGCTGCCGCGGGAGGCCATGGCGATGAACCAGGAGCCGTTCGGGCCGCTCGCCATCATCAATCCGTTCCGCAGCTTCGAGGACGCGGTGGCCGAGGCGAACCGCCTGCCCTATGGACTCGCCGCCTACGCGTGGACGCGCTCGGCCAAGACCGCCAATGCCATTGCCGCGTCGGTCGAAACCGGCATGATGACCATCAACCACCTGGGCCTCGCGCTGCCCGAAGTGCCCTTCGGCGGCGTCAAGGATTCGGGTTACGGCTCGGAAGGCGGCAGCGAGGCGATCGAGGCGTATCTCAATCCCAAGTTCGTGTCGCAGGCAGGCTTGTAGCAAAGAAGGTGTCAGGAAGCTCTGGATAGTCACATGTGGAGGGGAACGATGAACAATTGCGGACGCGGGAGCGCATGTGCCGCGGTGAGTTCCGCGCGGGGACGGAATAGTCGCAACCGCTGGAGCAGCCGGCTCCAGCGCGCGGTCGTTGCCATAAGCGCTGGTCTGGCGCTCATGGGCGCCGCCGCCGCGCAGGAGTACCCGACGCGGCAGATCGTCGTGATCGTGCCGTTTCCCGCCGGCGGATCGACCGATATCCAGGCACGAGTGCTGTCCGAGCCCATGCGGCAGGTGCTCGGGCAGCCAGTGGTCGTACAGAACGTGCCGGGAGCGGGATCGACGATCGGCACCGGCCGCGCCATCCAGGCCGCGCCGGACGGATACACCCTGATCGTCGGAAACTGGACGAGCCACGTCGGCGCCGGCGCGGTCTACCCGGTGACGTGGCATCCCGTGGCGGACCTCGAGCCCGTCGCGATCCTCGCCACCACGACACTCATCATCGTCGGACGGTCCGGATTGCCGGTCAACGACGGGAAGGAACTGATCGCCTGGCTCAAGGCAAATCCGGACCACGCGACGGCGGCGACCGTAGGCGCCGGCAGCGGGGCCCACGTTTGCGGCATCTACTTCGAGCAGAAAACCGGCACCCGAATCCGTTACGTGCCGTACAAAGGCGGCGCGCCCGCAATGGCCGATCTGATGGCCAACCAGGTGGATCTCTTCTGCGGCGAGGCGTCGCAGATGCTGGGGCACTTCAAGGCCGGAAGGATCAAGCCCCTCGTGGTCATGTCGAAATCGCGGTGGCGGCCGCTTCCGGAAGTTCCCACCATGGAGGAAACCGGCGCCTCGGACACCTACATTGCGTTCTGGCAGGGCATGTGGGCGCCGAAGGGCACGCCGAAGCACGTCATCGCGAAGTTGAGCGACGCCGTCGCCAAGGCCTTTGCCGATCCGGTCGTGATCAAGCGGCTGGGCGAGCTCGGGCAGGACATCCCGTCGCGCGAGCAGATGACGCCGGAGGCGCTCGCCGCGTATCACAAGTCCGAGATCGACAAGTGGTGGCCGCTCATCAAGGGGGCGAATATCAAGGTGGAATGAATGGTAGCGACGCGTGCAGCTATAATTCTTCGCATCCGCCGGCTCACGCCCACGCCGGCGACTCGGGGGAGATACCGTATGAGGGGCTTGAGCCGGATCGTCTTCGGAGCGCTGGTCGCGCTGGCGGTGGGGCCGGCATCCGTACAGGCCGCCGACAAGGGCTCGGCATATCCAAACAAGCCCATCCGCTGGATCATCGATTTTCCCGCGGCGGGCGTATCCGACATGCTTGCCCGAACGGTCGGCCAGCGGCTCGCCGAGAACCTCGGGCAGCCCGTCGTGTTCGACAACCGCCCCGGCGCGAACGGCATCATCGCCAACTCGCTGGTCGCGAAGAGCCCGCCCGACGGCTACACGCTGGGGTTCATCAGCCAGCCGTTTTCCCTGCAGTTCACGGAGCATGCGAAGCACGGCCTCCGCGTGGAGGATTTCGTGGCGGTCGGCCTGATCGCCGAGTATCCGAGCCTGATCCTGGTGTACCCGGGCGTTCCGGTAAACAACCTGAAGGAATTCGTCGCCTACGCGAAGAAAAAATCACCGCCGCCGACCTATGCCTCCTCCGGCGCGGGCGGCGCGCAGCACCTCGCGATGGAAGTGTTCAAGAAAATGGCCGGTTTCGATGCCGTGCATATTCCTTACAGCGGCAGCGCGCCGGGATTGCTCGACGTCATGGGGGGACGCGTGGACTCGATCTTCGCCAACCTGCCCGGCGCATTGCCTCACATCCGCGCGGGCCGGGTGAAGGCGCTGGCGATCGCCGGCAAGGCGCGCAATCGCGTGATTGCCGATGTGCCGACATTCGCCGAGGCCGGCTGGCCGTTCGACGCGCCGGGTTACGCAGGTGCGGTATTCCCGGCGCACGTGCCGGCGGCGCTCGTCACGAAAATTAACTCGGAGATCGTGCGGATCCTCAATATGCCGGAGGTCCAGGAGCGCATCCTGAATGCCGGTTGCGAGGCGCGCACGAGCACGCCGGAAGCGTTTGCGAAGTTCCTGCGCGAGGACATTGCGCGTTGGGCGCCGGTCCTCAAATCCGTGGGCGTCACGCCGCGGACCTGAAGCGGCCTGCTCGCCGGCGCCGAAATCCGGGCATGGCAAAACGCACACGCGCGGCGGTCGAGCCGCTGCTGCCCGTCACGCTGCCAAAGAGCGGCATCCGCTACGCGCCGGGCATCAAGGCCGGACGCTGGATCTTCGCCACCGGCCTCAAAGGCACAGACGACTTCGCCGGCGGCATGTCGCCCGCCGTGATGCGTCCCGAGCTGCCGTCCTGGGACAGTTCCAAGCACCGCCGGGAAGCGGACCGGATTTTCACGAATCTTGCCCGGGTGCTGAAAGCGGGTGGCAGCAACTTCCGCAATATCGTGCGCGTGGACCAGTACTACACGGACTACCGCGCGGTGGAGCAGTATCACGGCGCGCGCCGCGCCGCGCTCGGGGGCCACATCCCGCCCAGCACGTCCATCCTGCAGCCGCGCTTCCTGCTCGCTGGCCAGGACATCGATGTGCAGATGATCGCGATCGTGCCGGGGGTGGGCATGCGGGCGCAGCACCTCAGTGCAAAGGGGCATCCCATACATGAGAGTTCCGGCTACAGCCTCGCGCTCGCGGCGGGGGATTTCATCTTCATCGCCGGGCGGCTCGCCGATGCACTCACCGTCGGCGACGGGCTCGCGCCCGAGGTACGCGCGCCCGCCGGGCACCTGTGGAAGGGTGCGCCGGTCAAGCTCGAGACGGACTTCACCGTGAAGCAGAAGATCGAGCCCGCGCTGAAGGCCGCCGGGTCGTCGCTCGCGGACGTTGTGAAATGCCAGGTGTACCTGCGCGATCTCGCGGACTTCGCGCCGTTCAACGAGGCGTGGAAGAAGCATTTTCCCAAGAATCCGCCGGCGACGAGCCTGATCCCGATGGCGACTCCAGGCCTTGCAATCGAGAGCGGCCGCGTGGAAATCAACACCATCGCTCTGCGCAGTGCCGGCCGGACGCGCGCGCAAATCGTGGACGCCGGCGTCATGCCTGCGTGGGCGGGCCATTGCCAGGCGGTGCGAGCGGGCGATCTATTGTTCCTCTCCGGCCTGCTCGCCATTGACCGCGGTGGCGTGATCGAGGCGGCGCGGCCCGATCCGGCGCAGCCCTTTTTCGGATCGAGCATCCAGGCTCAGATGGATTACCTTCTGCGCAACGCGGAGAAGATCTGCCGGGCCGCCGGCACGTCGCTCGCGAACGTTGTCCGCATTCAGCAGTTCCACAGCGATCTCCGGGAATTTCACCCGGCCTGCCAGGTATGGCAGCAACACCTGCCGGGGCGACCCCTTCCGTTCTCGGCCGTCGAGGTGCCGTTTATTCCCGTGCCCGGCTGCACGGTCCAGCTCGACTTGTGGGTTTATGTGCCCTAGGATGCGACGCTCTGAGGCGGAAGACGTGAGCGGGAGGCGAAGTACTGGCTGGTAATCGAAAACGATCCAGTTCCATCATGAGGGAGAGAACATGATTCGAGCCGCAATCGTAGGCCTGGGCTGGTGGGGAAAGACGATCGTCGAGTCGGTGCAGGGCAAGAGCGACAAGATCACCTTCGTCGCCGCCAACACGCGCACCCGCGCCAAGGCGGAGGAGTTCTGCCGCGACAAGAAAATACCGCTGCGCGACAGCCTCGACGAGATCCTCAAGGATCGCAACGTCGACGCCGTCGTCTACACCACGCCCCACAGCCTGCACGAAGAGCACGTCAGGCGCGCGGCGCAGGCGGGCAAGCACGTCTGCATGGAAAAGCCCTTTACCCTGACCGCGGCGAGCGCCCGGGCTGCGATCGAGGCGGTCAAGAAGGCGGGGGTCGTGCTCGCCGTCGACTTCCAGCGGCGGTTTCACCCGTCCGTAGGCGAGATCCGCAAGCGCGTGCGGAACGGCAGCCTGGGCCCCATCTCATTCTGCGTCGGCGAAGTCTCGACGCCGAGCGGACTTGCCCTGCCCAAGGAGTCCTGGCGCGTGAACCCGGAGGAGACGCCGGCGGGCGCGATGACGGGACTCGGAGTGCACCTCGTGGACGCGTTCATCGATCTCTGTGGCGAGGTAACGGAGGTATATTGCATCAACGCCCGCCGCGCGGCGCCGCTCGTGGACGACACGACGGTCTTCACCATGAAGCACAAGAACGGAGTGATTTCGACTAACTATTGCACGTTGGCGAGCGCGGCGAGCTATTGCATCGCCATCTTCGGCAAGAACGGCATCGCCGAGACGGCCCGGCCGAGCCTCGACACGTTCCGCTTCATGCCGGTGGCCGCCCAGGGAGGACCCCACGCGACCGCGCAGCCGGAAGTCATCGAAAACAAGGGCGTCAACCTGGTAAAGGCGGTGATGGAGGCGTTTGCGGCGGCGGTGCGCGGAGAAGCGCCGTATCCGGTCACCCACGACCAGATCATCCACGGAGTGGCGGTGTTCGAGGCGATCGTGAAGTCCGCAAAAACAGGACAGCCGGTCAAGGTCGGCTGACGGAAATTGGCTGCGTTCCGGATCCTCGTCGCGCTGCTGCCCCAGCTGCTCATTGTTCTGGACGTCGGGGGCCGGTACGATCTGCTCTTCGGGTTGAATCGCACAGACGCGGGGTTCAGCATCCTGATCGCGCTGTTTCTGGTGACTCCCATTGCGACGATTGTGCTGCTCCTCGTCGAAGTCATTAGATACCTCGTCAAGGTCAAGCGGAAGGATCCGGCGCAGTCCTTCCTGATGCCGGCTGTCGCCATCTTCCTTTTCCTCGAGGCGCTGGCCGTGGACCTTTACATGCTTTTCTCCTTCAAAATGCACTAGGACACCGCAAGTCCGGCCCCCGCCCGAAGTAAAACCCGCGATAATGGATAGGAAGCGGACACATCGGAAAGCGACGGAGGCTACGATGGAAGCGGTAAAAGACAGCACGCATCTCTACGAGGTTGAGCGGCGGGACCAGCACGCGGCTAGGCCGGGTTTCCGCATCCAGGAGATCCAGATCTCGAAGACGCAGAAGGTGCCCTGGCACTACCACAGCAACGTCCAGGACACGTTTTACGTGCTCAACGGAAACCTGCGGCTCTTCCTGCGCGAGCCCAAGGAGGAGGTGCGGCTCGGCCCCGGGGACACCTACTCGGTCAAGCCTCGCCGGCCGCACCTGGTCACGAATGGCGGAGACGCGTCGGCCACGTTTCTGGTGCTGCAGGGAA
>JAHZNX010000150.1 GCA_020028375.1 Betaproteobacteria bacterium
CTGCGCCATGCGCACCAGCGCCTCGTAGGTGGAGGCGTCGCCGTGCGGGTGGAACTTGCCGAGCACCTCGCCGACGATGCGCGCGGACTTGGAGTGCTGGACGCCACTCTTCAGCCCCAGCTCGTTCATCGCGTAGAGGATGCGGCGCTGCACCGGCTTCTGGCCGTCCTCGACGTTCGGGATAGCGCGGCCGCGCACCACGCTCATCGCGTAGGTGAGGTAGCTCCGCTCGGCGAACGACGCCATGTCGATGGAGTCGTCGCCCGCGCCGGCCCGGCCGCCGCCTCCCGCGCCGCCACCGCCGCCGCGGCCGGCACCGGACACCGGGCCTGCCTTGTCCTTGCGGGCCCGCTTGCCCTTCGCCTGCGCTTTCTTCGCTTTGGTCGCCACCTGGGTATCCGCCTTCTCGCCGGCCGCCGGCGGCGCGCCGGGCTCGAAGAGATCGAGCGTCGTCACGTCGGCGGCGCGCCGGGTTTGGGTATCCGTCATACGTCAGCCTCGACTTCGTTGCCTTTCTCTTCCATCGATCCTGACCTGCAGCAGCTTGCGCGTGTCGGGATTCAGCGCCGTCTCCCACAGCTGCCCCGGGTTCATCTCGCCGAGTCCCTTGAAGCGCTGGATCGAGACTGACTCGCGCTTCACGCCGTCGTCGCGCGCGCGGTCGAGGATCGTTTTCAGCTCCTCCTCGTCGAGGGCGTAGAGCTTCTTCGCCGCGCGCTTGCCGTGGCCTGGCACGTCCACCTTGTAGAGCGGCGGGCAGGCGATGTAGATGTGGCCCTTCTCGATCAGCTTGGGGAAGTGCCGGTAGAAGAGGGTGAGGAGCAGCACCGAGATGTGCGCGCCGTCCACGTCCGCATCCGTCATCGAGGCGACCTTCCCGTAGCGCAGGCCCGAGAGGTCGGGATTGGCCTTCTCGTCGTGGGGATCCACCCCGAGCGCGACCGCGATGTCGTGAATTTCGGCGTTGGAGAAGAGGAGTTCACGCTTCACCTCCCAGGAGTTCAGTGCCTTGCCGCGCATGCGGTAGACCGCCTGGAAGCGTTTGTCGCGCGCCTGCTTGGCGGAGCCGCCTGCGGAATCGCCCTCGACGAGGTAGAGCTCGTTTTCCTTCACGTCGGTGGATTCGCAGTCGGTCAGCTTTTCCGGCAGCATCACCACGCTGGAAGACTTCCTGCGCTCGACCTTCTGCACCGTGCGCGAGCGCTCGATCGCTTGCTGGATCACCAGATTGCAGATCTTCTTGCCGTGCTCGACGTTGCTGTTCATCCACAGCGCGAAGGGGTCGCGCACCATTGTCCCGACCAGCTTCACCGCATCGCGGTTGGAGAGCTTCTCCTTGGTCTGCCCGTGGAACTGGGGCTCGAGCACCTTCGCCGCGAGCACGTAGACGCAGCACGACCAGGCGTCCTCGGCGAGGAGCTTGATGCCCTTGGGCGTCAAGCTGTGGTACTCGGCGAAGGACTTGACCGCCTCGAAGATGCCCTCGCGCAGGCCCGCTTCGTGCGTGCCGCCGTCCACGGTGGGGATCAGGTTCGCGTAGGACTCGCCCCCGCCCTTGCCGTCCTCGACGAAAGCGAACGCCCAGGCCGCCCCTTCGCCCGCGGCGAAGCCATTGGCGTCGGACTCGCCCACGAACTTCTCGCCGTCGTAGATCGGCGCGACCGCGGAGGCGTTGCCGATCAGCTCCGCGAGGTAGCCCTTCATGCCTTCGGGATAGCTCCAGGTCTTCTGCTTCGTCTCCTTGGCGGTCTCGATATTGAGCGTCACCTTCACGCCCGGCAGCAGCACTGCCTTGGAGCGGACGATGCGCTCGAGGTCGTCCAACTGCACCTTCGGGGAATCGAAGTACTTCTTGTTCGGCCAGATGCGGAGCGACGTGCCGCTCGCGCGCTGCCCGCAGGTGCCGGTCTTGCGCAGCTTCTTCGCGACTTTGCCGTCGGCGAAGACGATCTGGTGCACCTCGCCATCGCGCTTGATCTCGACCTCGAGCCGCTCGGAGAGCGCGTTGGTAACCGACACGCCGACGCCGTGCAGCCCCCCGGAGAACTTGTAGGCGGCATCCGCGTCGGCGCGAGAGAACTTGGCGCCCGCGTGAAGCTCCGTCAGCACCAGCTCGACGGTGGGAATCTTTTCTTCGGGATGCAGCCCGACGGGAATGCCGCGGCCGTTGTCAGTGACGGTGACCGAGCCGTCGAGGTGGACGGTGACGTCGATCCTGTCGGCGTGGCCGCCGAGGGCTTCGTCGGCCGCGTTGTCGATCGCTTCCTGGATGATGTGGGTGGGATCGGAGGTCCGGGTATACATCCCCGGGAGCCGCTGAACGGGCTCGATGCCGCGTAACTTCTTGACTGAACTCTCGTCGTATCTCTTGGCCATTCGCTCCGCTGTCACCCAGCCGGGAGTGTTCCCGTTGGACTCACATTATATCTTGTCTCCAATCAAAGTACTACGCCTGCACGTTGAGTGACTGCCGCCAGCCACATTAGCAAAGACTCTCCGTCCGTCATGGCTTGCGCTGCGTCCTGTTTCGCGCCAGTATTGCGGCCTTCCACGAACACGATCCCGCGGAGTCCGCATTGCGCAACATTCGTCGCTCGCCAAGCGTACCTGACAAATTTGATTCCCCTCCTGCCCGAGGAGGGGTGGCGCGAAGCGCCGGGGTGGTGGGAGTGGTCCTCGCCCTCGCCGCTGCCGCCGCGCCGGCCGCGGAATGGCCATCGCGGCCGATCCGCTTTGTCACTCCCGCCGCGCCCGGCGGGACCACCGACGGGCTCTCGCGCATCTTCAGCGCGCGCATGACCGAGACGCTCAAGACACAGGTCATCGTGGACAACCGCGGCAGCTCATCCGGCGTACTCGCCGCCGAGATCGTCAAGGCCGCGGCGCCGGACGGTTACACGCTGTTCATGGCCTACCACCAGCATACCGTGAATGCGGCGCTGCTCAAGCTGCCGTATCACCCGGTGAACGACTTCACCCCGATCACGCAGTTGACCGAGGCGGGAATCGTCCTGGTTGTCCACCCCAGCTCGCCGCCGAAGAACTTCAAGGAGTTCCTCGAATGGACACGCAATTACAAGGGCGCGCTCAATTACGGATCCGCGGGCCACGGCAGCGGCGGCCACCTCGGCGGCGAACTCTACAAGCTGCAGGCCGGTGTCAACGCGACTCACATCCCGTACAAGGGCGCGGGCCCGGCGCTGATCGCCCTGATGGGCAACGAGTTTCAGTACACCTTCGCCGGCCTGGTCGGCGCGCTGCCGCTCGCGCGCGCCGGCAAGATCCGCGCGCTCGCGGTCACTACTGAGAAGCGCATCCCCGGCTACGAGGACATCCCGACCGTGAAGGAATCCGGCCTGCCGGACTACGTCGTGGTGGGCTGGTACGGCGTGATCACGCCGCCGAAGCTGCCGAAGCAGTTGGTGACGCGCCTGCACGCTGAGCTCGTCAAGGTCCTCAACGAGCCCGAGACCAACAAGCGCGTCGTCGGTTTCGGCGGCACGCCGGTGGGGAGCGACCCGGAGTCGTTCCGCAAGTTCATGCTCGCGGACATGAACAAGTGGGCCGACGTCGTGAAGAAGAGCGGCGCCAAGGCCGACTAGGCTGCCCGACTTCGATCAGCGCGGCGTCACTCGTTTTTTGATGCTCGTTAATTGACACTCATCACGGAGGCGACAATGGCACGCATACGCCACATCGCGATCGGCACCAAGGATCCCGAGGCAACGGCGCGGTTCTATATCGAGGGCCTCGGCCTGAAGGAGGTCGGCAAGCTCAACTCCGCAACCGCCGAGGGCTACTACCTGAGCGACGGGCACGTCAACGTCGCCATTCTTAAGTTCAAGAGCGAGGATCCCGCCATCACGGAGGGCGCGCCCCGCTACACCGGTGTCCACCACTTCGGCGTCGAGGTCGAGGACATGGCGAAGGCGCGGGCGCGCATCGAGAAGGCGGGCGCCGTGCACCGTCCCTACCCGGGAACGGAGGAAATGAAGAAGCGCGGCAACATCGAGGTCAAGTTCACCGGGCCCGACGGCGTCACGATCGACCTCTCCGAGCACGGGTGGCTCGGCACCAAGTAGCATGCCCGCAGGCACAACAGAACTTAGGGGTCAGACTCGACTTTTCTCAACCCGTTTAGCTTGCTGATCAGCTATCTGAAAAATCGAGTCTGACCCCTAAGCACTACGCCTAAGCACGACCCCTAAGCACGATGCCCGCCCGCAACGCCCGAAAGACGGTCTTCTGGTTCGACGACGGAAAGCGGCCCAACGTCGCCGACGAGCTCGAGAAGGAAAAGGACATCACGCTCCACCGCCTTGCCTACAACGGGCCGAAGGCGGACATCTGGGGCGCCATGTCGGCCTCCCACGTCTACTGCATCACCTCCACGCGCCAGGAGCAGCCCGAGGAATTCCGCGCCAATGCGGCGCTCCTCGCGCGCTGCCCCGACCTCCTCGTCGTCTCGGCGAGCGGCGCGGGCTACGACACGGTGGACGTCGTCGCGTGCACCGCGGCGGGCGTGCTGGTGGTCAATCAGTCGGGCGGCAATGCCGACGCCGTCGCGGAGCACGCGGTGGCAATGATGCTCTCGCTCACCAAGAACATCCCCCAGACTGACCGTTCCCTGCGCTCAGCCCAGCGCGCCTCGCGGGAAAAATTCAAGGGCTGGAACGCCACCGGCCGCACGGTCGGGGTCATCGGGATCGGCAACACCGGCCGCCGCGTCGCGCGCATCTGCGGGCTCGGGCTGCAGACGAAGGTGCTCGCCTGCGACCCCTATCTCACGGCGGAGGAGATCCAGGCGCGCGGCGCGGCCAAGGTGGACCTCTCGACACTTCTCGCCGAATCCCGCTTTGTCTCGGTGCACTGCCCGTACAACGACGAGACCCGCAACATGATTGGCGCCCGCGAGCTTGCCGCGATGCAGCCCGGCTCTTACCTCGTCACGACGGCACGCGGGGGCATCGTGGATGAGTACGCGCTCGCAGCGGCGCTCAAGTCGGGGCATATCGCCGGCGCGGGAGTGGACGTCTGGAACGAGGAGCCGCCGCCGCTCTCGCACCCGCTGCTTGCGCTCGACAACGTGATCGCCACCTATCACACCGCCGGCATCACGCAGGATTCGCGGGAGAACATGCGCAACTGGAACGCGCAGCAGGTCGCCGCCATCCTGCGCGGCGAGCGCCCCCCGCGCCTCGTCAACCCGGACGCCTGGGGGAAATTCGCCCAGCGCTTCGAGCGCATCTTCGGCTCCCGCCCCAGGTAGTCGGCCATGTTTGTCCGCATCGACCACCTCATGATCTGCGTGCCCGACCTGGCGCGCGGCATGGAACAGTATCGCAAGCTCGGCTTCAATATCCACGCGGGCGGCGCGCACCCCGGCAAGGGCACCCATAACGCGATCGGGTTGAACGAGGAGGACTACATCGAGCTGCTGGCGATCCGCGACCCGGCCGAGCAGCGGGCCTCGGCGCGGCCCGGCAGCTACCAGCAGGGACTCGAGCGCTTCATCGCGGAGGGCGGCGGCATCCGCTACGTCATCCTGCAAAGCGACGATCTCGCGGCAGACGTCGCCGCAATGCGCGGGCGCGGCGTTGACGTGAGCGATGTGATGGACGGCAGCCGCCGCACGCCGGCCGGAATGGAGCTGCGGTGGAAGACGGCGGTGCTCGGTCCCGCGAACCCGCTGCCGATCTTCTTCATCCAGCACCTGGCGCCGATGGGGGAGCGCCGCAAGCAGGCGCCGGATGCCGGCCCCCATCCCAACGGCGTGCGCTTTCTCGAGCGCGCCTACATCGTCGTGCAGGACCTCGAGGCTTCGGTTGCGGCCTACTCGAAAGTACTGGGCGTGTCCCAGCCGCGGATGTACAAGGGCACTGTGATCATGTCGCACATGGCAGTGTTCCAGTTCGGCCCCGCCGGCCTCACTATCGCGCACCCCTACGCGCCGGGCCCGGCCGCCGACGCACTGGAGCGCCGCGGCTCCGGCCCGTTCCAGGCGCTCTTCCGCACTACCAGCATGGGCGCGGCTGCGCGCTGGATGGAGGCAAACGGCGTGCCGCCTCCCGCGCGCGGCGTGCGCGACACCGGCGAGCACGCGATGCTGGTCCCTCCAGGCGATGCCTGCGGCGCCTACGTCGGCTTCGTCGGTCCGGAGTAGTTGGGGTCGGCGGGGATCTAACCCTTACAGGACCGGCCGCCGCGCTCCGGCAAAATGCTGGCTCCAGTAGCGGTCGGTCAAGCTCGCGGTCGTGACCTGCTTGCCGCTTGACGGCGCGTGCACGAAGCGGTTGAGCTGTACTGCACGAGCCCGCTGCAGTCGAATCCTCGCGGCGAGTTGCCGCCGGGGCGGTACGGCTTACCCTGCATCTCGAGCGCGAGCCGGGCGGCACGAGCGCCGGCGTCCGCGTCGGGTTGCTTCGGCGCAGACGAGCAACCGCCCAGCGCAAGCACGATCAGCCCGAAGGCGGCGAGGGATAACTAGTTGATGCGCATACGGAGTAAGTATCGAATGGGTGGTCTGTATCGAATGGGTGGTCTAGAGCGTCGACGACTTTTGACACGGTCATGACCTTGTTAATCGCGACGGCGCCCCAATGTACTTAGAGCACCAAGCACAAGACTCAAGATACCAAGCAGAGCCAGGGCATGCGCAGGCATGCACCATCGATTTTCACAGGAGATCAAAATGTTCAATATCACACGCTTTAATCCGCTCGAGGAAGCATTCGAGAACGTGTTCCGTGGTGTGCCCGTGTGGCTGCCGAGCCCCGAGATGCGTGCGCTCGCGCCGACGCAGTTCCGCATGGATGTAACCGAGAACGACAAGGAGTACGTCGTGCTCGCCGAAATGCCGGGCGTCAAGAAGGAAGAGATCAGCGTCACTATCGACGGCAATGAAGTTACGGTATCCGCGGAAGTGAAGCACGAAAAGGACATCAAGGACGGCGAAACGGTGCTTCGCGCCGAGCGCTATTACGGCAAGATCCAGCGCGTGTTCACGCTTGGCCAGGAGGTCGATGAAAAGACCGCCCAGGCGAAATACGATGACGGCGTGCTGGAACTCAAGCTGCCGAAGAAAACGGTGGCGGCCGCGAAGAGGCTCGCGGTGCACTGAGCCGCGCCCCGAACAGCGGTATCGACTGAGGAATCAACACAGACCCCGCTTCGGCGGGGTTTTTGTTGGATGAA
>JAHZNX010000151.1 GCA_020028375.1 Betaproteobacteria bacterium
TCGTTCGGCGCGCTCGCCGGCTCGATGGTGCTGAGCCGGATCGGGCACGCGGTCCGGCCGGCGCGCATGGGGCTCGTCTTCGGCGCGGGCTGGTACGCCATGCTCATCGTGTTCGCGCACACGCCGCACCCCGTGGCCGGCATCGCGGTCCTGATAGTGACCGGGGTCGTGCAAAGCTTGGGCCTCATCCCGATGTCGGCAATGCTGCTGCGCAATTCGGACGTGCGCTACCGCGGCCGCGTCATGGGGATGCGGATGCTCGCGCTCTACGGCAACCTGCCCGGACTGCTGATCTCCGCGCCGCTGATCGCCCAAATCGGCTTTCCCATGACCGCGACGCTCTATTGCGGGATCGGCCTCGTGTTCACCGCCGTCATCGCAATCCACTGGCGCGCGCACCTGTGGCGGCGCAATGCGCCGGCAAACCTGCGCTGACGCCGCATCACCCGAGGTTGAAGCGTTTCGACCGGATGAAGGCGCCGAAGTCGGCGCGCTCGGGCACCGAGTACTGCCGCGCCTTGTCCTCCGACCAGCCGTAGAAGTCGGAATTGGGATAGCGATCGGAGTAGCGCTGCCTGCGGTAGGGCAGCAGCGCGTGCCGGCGCCGGTCGTAGGCGTCGATTTTCTCCCTGCCGCCGGACTCGTCGTAGCGGTCCACGTGCACGGTGACCTCGAGCGGCAGGCGCGGCGTGACGCGGCCGGGCTCGGCGGGATAGCCCGCGCACAGGCCCGCTACCGGAAAAATCCAGTCGGGCAGCGCGAGCATCCGGCAGAGCTCTTCCGGATGGTTGCGCACATGACTCACCGGACAGGCACCGAGACCCACCGCCTCCGCCGCCCGGATGAAGCTCATCATCACGAGCGCGGCGTCCACCGCGGCGTTGAGAAAATGGTCGAGGTGGTCGTTGGCGAACGGCTTGCCGCGCCATTCGCCGATTTGCCGGATGCGGCGGTTGTTGGCGACGAACACCAGGAACACCGGCGCATCGGCGATCCACGGCATGTCGGGGATGCCGTCCGCGATGGCTTTTACTTTCGCACGATCGGCGACGTGAATCACATCGGCCTGCTGCAGGTCCGATTTCGACGGCGCCGAGAACGCGCACGCGAGGAGCAGCCGCAGCAAGGCCGGCTCCACCGCGCGGCCGTCGAAGCGGCGGTGCGACCGGTGCTCGGCCATGCGCGCGAGCTCGTCGAGACCCGGCAGGCCGGCGGCGACCGCCGGTGCGGCACCGAATCGTTCCGAAAGCGCGGCGTCGAGGCGATGCGCGGGCGTGCGGGGCGGACTCATGGCGGTTTCCCTTTCGCGGAGGCAGCATGTTACTGCAGCGCCTTGCGAAGGCGCCAAAAACTAGCGTAAAATCACGCCCTTTCCGCATTTTCAGGGCAGGCAATGATCCTATGGTAGTTATCCGTCTGGCGCGCGGCGGCGCCGTGAAGCGCCCGTTCTTCAATATGGTTGTGGCCGATTCGCGCCGCGCGCGCGACGGCCGTTTCATCGAGCGCATCGGCTTCTACGATCCCAAGGCGCCGGAAGGGCGTGAGCGGCTGCGCATCGACGGCGCAAGGTTGACGTATTGGAAGGGCAAAGGCGCCCGGCTCTCCGATACCGTGGCGCGGCTCGTCAAGCAGTTCGGTGAGCAGACCAAGGCCGCCTGAGCGGTTGGTGACGATGGGGCGGATTACCGCCCCGTTCGGCGTCAAGGGCTGGGTCAAGGTCCAGCCGAACACCGCGGCGGCGCGAAATCTGCTGGCCTACAAGAGCTGGTGGATGGAAGGCGACGGCGACTGGCGGAGCATCGCGGTTGCGGAAGCAAAAGTGCACGGCCGCACGGTCGTCGCGAAGCTCGAAGGGTGCGAAGACCGCGATGCCGCGGCCGCGTTACGGGGCAAGCTTGTGGCGGTGCCGTGGGCGGCGCTGCCCGGGACGAAGAGCGGCGAGTATTACTGGGCCGACCTGATCGGCCTCGCGGTGGTGAACGGAGCCGGGCAGGCGCTCGGCCGGATCGCCGGATTGCTGCAAACCGGCGCGAACGACGTTCTGGTGGTGGCCGGAGAGCGCGAGCGGCTGATCCCGTTCATCGCGGCGGTCATCCGGGACGTGGACCTCCCCGCCGGCGTGGTTGTGGTGGAGTGGGACGCGGATTTCTAGGCCATGTACCAGTTCGACGTGGTCACGCTGTTCCCGGAGATGTTCGATTCCGTCACCGGGAGCGGGGTGACGGGCCGGGCCCGGGAGCGCAAGCTCTACGAGCTGGTGCTGTGGAATCCGCGCAGTTTCGCGCCCAACAGCTACCGCACCGTGGATGACCGCCCGTACGGGGGCGGCCCCGGGATGGTGATGATGGCGGAGCCGCTGGAGAAGGCGCTCACGGCGGCGCGCCAGCGGCAGAAGAGCGCGGGCGTGACTCAGTCGAGAACGGTTTACCTCTCGCCGCAAGGGCGACCGCTCGAGCACAGGCGGGTCATGGAATACGCGGCGCTGCAGGGGCTCACGCTCCTCGCCGGGCGCTACGAGGGGGTCGACGAGAGGCTTATCGCCCGCGCGGTCGACGAGGAAATCTCGATCGGCGACTACGTGCTGACGGGGGGCGAGCTCGCGGCGATGGTGGTGATGGACGCCGTGGTGCGGCAGATGCCCGGGGCGCTGGGCGACGCGGATTCGGCGGGGCAGGACTCGTTCGCGGACGGGCTGCTCGATTGCCCGCACTACACCCGCCCGGAGGTCTACGAGGGCGAAGCGGTGCCGCCGGTGCTGCTCTCGGGCAACCACGCGGAGATCGCGCGCTGGCGGCTGAAGCAAGCGCTCGGGCGCACGTGGCGGCGGCGTCCGGAGCTGCTCGAGAAGCGCGGGTTGAGCGACGAGGAACGGAAGCTGCTGGACGAATACACGAAGGAGATGTGAGCATGGACGTCATCAAACAGCTCGAGGCCGACGAGATCAAGCGCCTCGGAAAAGAGATCCCCGAGTTCTCCGCCGGCGACACCGTCGTGGTCAACGTCAGCGTGGTAGAGGGCGACCGCAAGCGCGTCCAGGCCTACGAGGGCGTGGTGATCGGCAAGCGCAACCGCGGGCTCAATTCCTCCTTCATCGTGCGCAAGATCTCCTCCGGCGAGGGCGTCGAACGCACCTTCCAGACCTATTCGCCGCTGATCGCGAGCATCGAGGTCAAGCGGCGCGGCGACGTGGGGCGCGCGAAGCTCTACTATCTGAGAGAGCGCACCGGCAAGAAGGCGCGCATCCGCGAGAAGCTCGAGGCGGGCGAGGAGATCGCCCCGGGGGAAACCCGGGAGTAACCGGCGCGCGCGCCGGACCGATGCAGGGGTCGAGATGATTCAGGTTCTGGTTCACGACAAGAAGGACACGGTCGGCGTCATCGTGGTCGAGGGCGTCAAGGCCGGGCAGGAGCTGACCGGCTGGGTGATGGAGGACGACTCGACCATCAAGGTCAAGGCGCTGAACGACATCCCGATCGGGCACAAGCTCGCGTTGAAGGACATTGCGAGCGGCGAGACCGTGATCAAGTACGGCTTCGACATCGGAAGAGCCGTGGCGCCGATCAAGAAGGGCGAGCACGCCCACGTCCAGAACATGAAAACCAAGCGCTGGTGAGGGCATTCAATTGATTTCAGGGAAGACCACTTTCCAGGGCTACCGTCGCGAGAACGGGCGCGTGGGCGTCCGCAACTACGTCCTCATCCTGCCGGTCGACGACCTGTCCAATGCCGCGGCCGAAGCGGTCGCCAACAACGTCAAGGGCGCGCTGGCGATCCCGCACCCCTACGGCCGGCTGCAGTTCGGTGCCGATCTGGATCTGCATTTCCGCACGCTGATTGGCGCGGGATCCAACCCCAACGTCGCCGCGGTCGTCGTGATCTGCATCGAGGAGGGATGGGCCAAGCGCGTCGTCGACGGCATCGCCAAGACCGGCAAGCCGGTGACCGGCTTCGGCATCGAGCAGCATGGCGACCACGACACCATCCTGCGGGCATCGAAGGTCGCGAAGGAATACGTGCAGTGGGCTTCCGAGCTGCAGCGCGTGGAATGCCCGATGAGCGACCTGTGGGTCTCCTGCAAGTGCGGCGAGTCGGATACCACCTCGGGGATCGGTTCCAATCCGACGGTGGGTAACGCGTTCGACAAGCTCGAGCCGCTCGGCGTAACGATGTGCTTCGGCGAGACCACCGAGATCACCGGTGGCGAGCAGATCGTGGCCGATCGATGCGCCGACGGCTCGGTGCGCGAGAAATGGATGTTCATGTTCAATCGCTACCAGGAAGTGGTCAATCGCCACAAGACCGACGACCTGTCGGAATCGCAGCCGACCAAGGGCAACATCACCGGCGGTCTCACCACCATCGAGGAGAAGGCGCTCGGCAACATCCAGAAGATCGGCAAGAAGTGCAAGGTGATCGGCGTGCTCGACAAGGTGATCAAACTGACCGCGAATCCGCGCACCGCGCGCACCATGAGCGAGCACATCGACCTCGACGTATCCGGTCTGCTGCAGCGGCAGAAGAACATGGACCAGTGCGGCGACGAGCTGCTGCAAGTGATGCTGCGCACCTGCAACGGCCGGTTGACCTGCGCGGAGGCGCTCGGCCACCGCGAATTCGTTCTCACGCGGCTCTACGAAAGCGCGTGAGCACCCTCTCCGTTTCCGTGTGGCGTGGCACGGAGTCGGGGCGCTTCCAGGAGTTCACGGTGCCGCGCCTCGCGAGCCAGACCGTGCTCGACGTGGTGACCTATATCCAGCGCACGCTCGACCCGACGCTGGCGTATCGGTACGCGTGCCGGGTGGGCATGTGCGGCTCGTGCGCAATGACCGTGAACGGACGCGCGCGCTGGACGTGCCGCACCCACGTCGACAACGTCGCACAGGGGGAACGGCTCGAAATCGCTCCCCTGCGTAACCTGCCGGTGGTGCGCGATCTCGTCACCGACATGACGCCGTTTTTCGACAAGTGGGCGGGCGCACGCGGCCGGTTCCAGGGAGGCGCGACCCGCAAGGACGATTTCGCGCGGGTGGCGCCCGGCTCGCCCGCGCGGCAGCTGGCGGACGCGGGGATCGAGTGCATCGGCTGCGGCGCATGCTACAGCTCGTGCGACGTGGTCGCCTGGAATCCGGCTTATCTGGGTCCCGCGGCGCTCAACCGCGCCTGGACGCTGGTGAACGATGTACGCGATACCGGGAATCGCGCGCGGCTCGCGGCGGTGGCGGGCGACGCCGGCTGCCATGCCTGCCACACGCACATGAGCTGCAGCGAGCGCTGCCCCAAGCAGATTTCGCCCACCGCTTCCATCGCAGGTCTTAAGCGTGCGACGATGGAAGCGGCCCTGAAGGGCGAAATCTGAGTGATGGGTGATGAGTGATGGGTGATGAGAGACTCAGCGTTCGCACCCAGGTGCTTCTCTGGACAGCGCAGCGGGCGAGCGCGGTTGTTCTGGCCGTATGCGTAGTGGTCCACCTGGTGACGATCATCTACGCGATCCGCAACGGGATCACGGCGGCGGAAATTCTCGGCCGCACGCGCGGCAGCTACGCCTGGGCCGGCTTCTACGCGCTCTTCGTCGCCGCGGTTGCGGTGCACGCGCCCATCGGCCTGCGCAGCGTGCTCGCGGAGACGCTCAACTGGCGCGGCGCAGGCCTCGACTTGACCGTCCTGGCGATGGGTCTCGCGCTCGCGCTGTTGGGCTTCCGCGCCGTCTACGCCGTCTTCGCATGAAAAGCGACTTCCGCGCGCGCAATCACCCCGCCTACTGGGCGTTCCTGGCGCACCGCGTGTCCGGAGTGCTGCTGTCGCTCTTCCTTCCGCTGCACTTCTGGGCGCTCGGTCGGGCGCTGCAGGGGGAGGCGGGGCTCGACGCGTTCCTCCGCTGGAGCGAGCAGCCGCTGGTGAAATTCGCGGAGACGGTCCTGGTGCTGCTTCTCGCCGCGCACCTGACGGGCGGGCTGCGCCTGCTCGCGCTCGAGTTCCTGGCGTGGCGCGACTGGCAGAAGGGCCTGCTCGCCGCGGCAGCGGGCCTTACACTGGTGGCCGGGCTCTTGTTCCTGTTGAACGTGTAGGTTTGCGCGGTGGCCGGGGGGCGGGCATGAACACTTTATGCATGCGCAGGATCGTTGAATCGCTTTGCCTCGTGACTCTGATTGCGGGTCCGGCCGGCGCTCAGTCATATCCGGCCAAGCCGGTGCGCGTGATCGTGCCGTTTCCGCCCGGCGGCGCGGCGGACATCGTGGCGCGCGCGATCACGCAGGAAATGGGTAAGGCGTGGGGCACGCAGGTCGTCGTGGACAATCGCGGCGGCGCGGGCGGGCTGATCGGAGCCGAGCACGCGGCGCGGGCCGCGCCCGACGGCTACACGCTGCTGTTTGCGTCCGCCAGCCCGATGTCGGTCAACCCGCATTTCGCGGCCAAGCCGCCGTACCACCCGCTCAAGGACTTCACGCCGATCGTCCTGATCGGGTTCTCGCCCAACGTGATCGTGGTGCACCCGTCGCTGCCGGCGCGAAGCATGAAGGAGATGATCGCGCTCGCCAAGGCGCGGCCCGGCCAGATCAACTACGCCTCCAACGGCGTCGGCACGCTGAGCCACCTCGCCACCGAACTGATCAAGCTGCAGGCCGGGATCAACCTCGTGCATGTGCCGTATAAGGGCGGCGCACCGGCCATTGTCGACACGGTCGCGGGGCATTGCTCGGTGCTGATCTCCGCCTATCCTACGGTGGCGGGGCAGATCCGCGCGGAACGGCTGCGCGCGATCGCCGTGACCAGCGCGAAGCGGATCGAGATCGCTCCCGAGCTCCCGACGGTCGCCGAAGCTGCGCTGCCCGGATTCGAGGCTATGCAGTGGTGGGGCGCGTACGGCCCGGTCGGCCTGCCGGCTCAACTCGTGGCAAAGCTCAATGCGGATATCGGCAGGGCGCTCCAGGGCCCGGAGGTGAAAAGCCGTCTCGCCGCGGACGCCGCCGTTCCCGCGGGCGGCTCGCCCGGCGATCTCGCGGCCTACCTGAAGGCCGACTACGAGCGTTGGGGGAAGGTCGTCAAGGCTTCCGGCATCCGCGCCGAGTAGAACCACCCCCACCCCAACCCTCCCCCTGAGGGGGAGGGATAGGGAGGGGGTGCTTTTCCGGGAACTATTACGAATATGGCGAAGCGGCCCAATTTCCTGATCATCCTGATCGATGACCTGCGCTTCGACGAGTTCGGCGCGGGCGGGCATCCGTACATGAAGACGCCTCATACCGACCGCATCGCGCGCGAGGGGGCGATCTTCGAGCGCGCCTTCCACACGACGCCGATCTGCTCGCCCAACCGGGCATCCATCCTCACCGGCCAGTACGCAAGCCGCCACGGCATCATCGACAACGTCGCGCGCGATGCGGCGAGCCACCGGCTGCCGAACTACCACCTCGAGCTTAAGCGGCTCGGCTACGAGACCGCGCACATTGGCAAGTGGCACATGGGCAACGACGGAAGACCGCGCCCGGGCTACGACCACTGGGTGAGCTTCGACGGCCATGGGCGCCTCAACGACCCGAAGCTGAACGAGCAGGGCGAGTACGTGCAGCGCGCAGGCTACATCACGGACATCATGAATCAGATGGCGGTGGACTTCGTCAGCCGCGCGCACGACCGGCCGTGGTCGCTCTTCTTCGCGCACAAGGCGGTGCACCCGGACGCGGAGCAGGCGGCCGACGGCACCTTCAGGATGGACGGCTACCGGCCGGCAAAGCGGCACGAGGACCTCTACCGCGGCTGCGTGTTCCCGAAGAAGCCCAACATGCTCCCGGCCGCCGAGATCGTGAAGAGCAAGCCGGCGTGGGAAGAAGCCCTGCGGCTGCGGACCTCGGCGCAATCGCGCGTGCTGCTCGACGCGATCCACGCCGGAGAGCAGGAGGAAATACGCCTCCGCGCCTGCATGATGGCGGCCGTGGACGAGGGCGTCGGCATGCTGCTCGCCGCGCTCGCGAAGTCCGGCCAGCTCGACGACACCTTCATCCTGTTTTTCGGCGACAACGGCTATTTTTTCGGCGAGCACGGGCTGGGACCCGAGCGCCGGTTCGCCTACGAGGAGGGCATCCGGTCGCCGTTCATCGCGCGCTATCCCGGGCGCATCAAGGCCGGCACGCGCGTGAAGGACCTCGTCATTCTCCAGGACATCGCGCCGACGCTGATCGAGCTTGCGGGCGGACGGCCGGGGCCGCAGATCCAGGGCCGCTCGCTGCTGCCGCTCTTCACCGGAAGGAAAGGAAGAAGCGGCGCGGGGTGGCGCAAGGCGTTCCTGATGGAGTACTGGGCCGAGAACGCCTACCCCTGGCTCGTCGGCATGACCTACAAGGCGGTGCGCACGGAACGCCACAAGTACATCCGGTGGGTGAACCGCGGCCGGAACGGGGAGCTCGACGAGCTCTACGATCTCGACCGAGACCCCTACGAGATCGCGAATGTGATCAACCGGCCCGCGTACCGCGCGGTGCGCGAGAAGCTGCGCCGCGAGCTGCGCCGGCTCGCCGTCGAGGCCGCCGGCCTCTGAGGCGGTCCCTCACCCCTTCCCCCTCTCCCGAGCGGAGAGGGGAAATGTACGGTGCTTCCGCACAACGGGCACTTGCCTTGCTGCGGCGGGCGCTAATCAGGTAAGGTTGTCCCGAAGCCGTTTCCCGTCACAAGAAAACCGAGGACGAAATGATGCGTTTCGCCAGATGGCTTGCTTTGCCGGCCGTGGCGTGGATCGCTTTCGCGGCCCACGCGCAAACTTATCCCGCCAAGCCGGTCCGGATCATCGTGCCGTTCGCGCCTGGCGGCGCGACTGACATCGTCACGCGCCTGCTGGGACAGAAGCTGACCGTGACCTGGGGCCAGCAGGTGGTGGCGGACAATCGCGCCGGCGCGTCCGGCAACATCGGCGCGGAGCTGGCTGCGAAGGCGCCACCCGATGGCTATACGCTGTTCATGACTTCAGGATCGGTGATCGCCGCGAATCAGCATATGTTCAAGAAGCTCAATTGGAACCCGGAGAAGGACCTGGTGGCGATCACCAATGTCGCGAGCGGGCCGCAGATCATTGCGACACACCCGAGCGTTCCCGCGAAGAGCGTCAAGGAGCTGATCGCGCTCGCCAAGGCAAAGCCCGGCGAGCTTACCTTTGGCTCTGCCGGCTTCGGCACGCAGACGCATCTTGCCGCCGAGAATTTCATCTTTACCGCGGGCATCAACGCGACCCATATCCCGTACAAGGGCGAAGGCCCGGCGCTGGTGGACCTTATTGCGGGCCAGATCATATTTCTGACACCCAATCTTTCCGCGGCGATCGGCTATGTGCAGCAGGGCCGGCTGCGCGCGCTCGGCGTCACCAGCAGGAAGCGCGTGCCGCAGATCAAGGATGTGCCGGCGGTGGCCGAGACCCTGCCCGGCTTCGAGAACCTGGGCTGGTTCGGGCTGATGGCGCCGACCGGAACCCCGGCCGCGGTCATCGACAAGGTTTATCGCGACACGGCAGCGGCGCTGGAAGCGGCCGACCTGCGCAAGCGCTTCGAAGATCTCGGCATGGCGCCGGTCGGCAACGCGCCCGCCGATTTCGAGAGAGCGATTCGGGAGGAATCGGCGCGCTGGGCCAAAGTCATCCGCGCGCGCAAGCTCGAGGTGAACTGACCGGGCGGTCGGTTCCGGTGACGACTGAAGACTGACGACTGACGACTGACGAGTGAAGGTCGATCTCAAACAGATCGAGGAGGCAGCCAAGGACCTCTACATCCGGGCCCTCAAGATACTCCCGCCCGATATCAAGCAGGGCCTCGAGCGGCTCGATGCGTCGGAGACGAGCGCGCGCGCAAAGAAGGTCCTCGGCACGATCATCAAGAACGTTGCCGTGGCGGAAGCGACGGACAACCTCACCTGCCAGGACACCGGGGTGCCGATCTACAACGTCACCATCGGGCGCAACGTCCAGGTGGATGGCGTCGATCTCGAAGCCGCGATCACGAGAGGCTGCGCCCGGGCGACGAACGAGCACCCCCTGCGTTCTTCCGTCGTGCACCCGATCACCCG
>JAHZNX010000152.1 GCA_020028375.1 Betaproteobacteria bacterium
CGGCAGGGAGAAGCGCGTAAATCGCGCAGAACAGGAAGGTCGCGATCACGGCGAGCGGCGCCGGCATGGAGCCGAAGTCGTGCAGGCTCACGTAGACCCACGAGGCCCCGAACAGCAACAGCCCGAGGCCGAAAGCGAAGCCCGCCAGCGCAGCCGCGCGCGGGGTCCCGGCCTGCGACCACAGGTAGAAGAGCCCCGCCAGCGTCACCACCGGCAGCGGGAACATGTAGTACGGGGCGTAGCCGACTACGCTGACCGCGCCGAGGAAGAAAGCTACGAGAAACGAGAAACGAGAAACGAGGAACGACAGGCGGGAGAGCGCGTCCCCCGTGCCGCCAGTCGTGTCATTCATCATGCATTCCGCGTTGACCGTTATTTTTTCTTGGCGACCTGCAGCAGGTGCAGCCGCCGGCTGTCGGCGCGCAGCACCTTGAAGGCGAGGTTGTCGAAGCTGATGCTCTCGCCGCGCTTGGGCACGCGGCCGAAGCGCGACAGCACGAGGCCGCCGATGGTGTCGAAATCCTGCTCGTCGTAGCGAGTGCCGAACGCGGCATTGAAGTCGGCGATCGCGGTGAGCGCCTTGACCCGGTACTGCCCGCCCTTCTCGGGCACGATGTTGTCCTCGACATCCTGGTAGTCGTGCTCGTCCTCGATGTCGCCAACGATCTGCTCGATGACCCCCTCGATCGTGATCAGGCCCGCGACGCCGCCGTACTCGTCCACCACGATCGCCATGTGGTTGCGGTTCTTGCGGAATTCCTTGAGCAGCACGTTGAGAGGCTTGGAGCCGGGGATGAACACCGCCGGGCGCAGCATGTCGCGCACGTTGAACTCCTCCTCGCCCGCGTAGTGGCGCAGCAGGTCCTTGGCGAGGAGGATGCCGATCACGTTGTCCTTGTTCTCCCCGATCACCGGGAAACGCGAGTGCCCGGTCTGGATCACCATGGGGATGAACTGGTCCGGCGATTCCTTGATGTCGATGACGTCCATCTGCGCGCGCGGCACCATGATGTCGCGCGCCTGCATCTCGGAGACCTGCAGCACGCCCTCGATCATGGCGAGCGCGTCGGCGTCGAGCAGATTGCGCTCGTAGGAGGCGCGCAGCAGCTCGACCAGCTCCTCCCGGTCCTCCGGCTCGCGCGCGAGCCAGGCGCCGAAGCGCTCGAGCAGCGTCGGCTTGTGACTGGGCGGGTCGCTGGCCATCTGCCTAGTGATGGGTGATGAGTGATGGGTGATGAGTTTGGTTACGGACGGCAGGCCCATTACCCATTACGCATTACCCATTACCCATTACCCTCATAGGGGTCGGGAAAGCCGAGACGGGCAACGACCCGGGATTCGCGGCGCTCCATGAGCCGCGCCTCGCGCTCCGTCTCGTGATCGTAGCCCTGCAGGTGCAGGACTCCGTGCACCAGCAGGTGCGCGTAATGCGCAGCCGCGCTTTTATGTCCGGCTCGCGCCTCGCGCGAGATCACGGGAGCGCACAACGCGATATCGCCTTCGAGGCGCGGGCGTTCACGCAGGATGAAGGTGAGCACGTTGGTGGGGCGATCCTTGCCACGGAAATTGCGATTGAGCGCGCGTGCCTCTCTGGTACCGACGATGCGCACCGTGACCCGCGCATCGCGCTCGAGCGCGGCGCGCGCCCAGCGCCTGAGCCGCGCCCGCGACGGCAGGCCGTGCGCGTTGACCGCGTATTGCACGGTGAGGTCGAGTTTCGGGTTCATGGCTCCGCGTCCGGGGTGCGCTGCCGCGGCGCGCTTTTCATCCTGGAATCCGGGGCCCCGGCCTTGTAATTCCCGTAGGCGTTGACGATGCGCTGCACCAGCGGGTGGCGCACCACGTCCTCGGCATCGAAATGGGTGAAGGCGATGCCGCGCACTTTCTTCAGCACTTCGCGGGCCTCGACGAGCCCGCTCTTCTGGCCGCGGCCAAGGTCGATCTGCGTCACGTCGCCCGTGACCACCGCCTTGCTGCCGAAGCCGATGCGGGTGAGAAACATCTTCATCTGCTCGGGCGTGGTGTTCTGCGCCTCGTCCAGGATCACGAACGACTGGTTGAGCGTGCGGCCCCGCATGAAGGCGAGCGGAGCGATCTCGATCGCGGCGCGGTCGAAGAGCCGCGCCACCTTGTCGAATCCCATGAGGTCGTAGAGCGCGTCGTAGAGCGGGCGCAGGTAGGGATCCACCTTGGCCGCCATGTCGCCGGGAAGGAAGCCGAGCCGCTCGCCGGCTTCGACCGCCGGGCGCACTAGCACGATGCGCTTGACCGCCTCGCGCTCGAGCGCGTCCACCGCGCACGCCACCGCGAGGTAGGTCTTGCCGGTCCCGGCGGGGCCGATGCTGAACGTGAGATCGTGGGAAAGGATGTTCAGCAGGTACTGCACCTGGCGCGGCGTGCGGCCGTGCAGGTCCTGGCGGCGCGTGATGAGCTGGGGACTGCCCTCGGGCGCGCGGTGCTTGCGCGATCCCGCGGCCTCGATCAGCCCGAGCTGCAAGTCCTCCAGCGAGAGCCCGCTCTTCGCCTGCTCGTAGAACGACCGCAGCACCTGCGCCGCCACGCGCGTCTGGTCCGGCCGTCCGGTGAGGGCAAAGCGCTCGCCGCGGCGCGCGATGCCGACGTCGAGCGCGGTCTCGATCTGGCGCAGGTTCTCGTCGAGCGCGCCGCACAGGTTGGCGAGGCGCTGGTTGTCGACGGGCCGGAAGGCGATCTCGACCGGCTTCAAGCGAGTTCGCCGCGCAGGGAGTGGGGCAGCGCGGCGGTGATGGTGACGTCCACGAGCCGGCCGACGAGCTCGCGGGCCCCGGGGAAGTTGACGACGCGGTTGTTCGCGGTGCGCCCGGCGAGCTCGGCGGCATTCTTCTTCGCCGCGCCCTCCACCAGCACGCGCTCGCGCGCGCCGATCATGCCGCGGCTGATGGCTTGCGCCTGCAGGTCGATGCGTGCCTGCAGTCGCTGCAACCGCGCGAGCTTCACCTCGCGCGGCGTGTCGTCGGGCAGCGCCGCCGCCGGGGTGCCGGGGCGGCGGCTGTAGAGGAAGCTGAAGCTCGCGTCGAAGCCAACGTCCTCCACCAGCGCCATCGTCGCCTCGAAATCGGATTCGCGCTCGCCCGGGAAGCCGACGATGAAATCCGAGGAGATCGAGATCGCCGGACAGGCCGCGCGCAGCCGGCGCACGATCGCCTTGTACTCGAGCACGGTATAGCCGCGCTTCATCGCCGCCAGCACGCGGTCGGAACCCGCCTGGACCGGGAGGTGCACGTGGGGCGCGAGCTGGGGGATGGTCGCGTGCGCGTCGGCCAGCCGCTGCGTGAACTCCCGGGGATGCGAGGTCGTGTAGCGGATGCGCTCGATGCACGGGATTGCGGCCACGTATTCGAGCAGGAGCGCGAGATCCGCGGCGTCTCCTTCCGGCGTGGCGCCGCGATAGGCGTTGACATTCTGCCCGAGCAGCGTCACTTCCTTCACCCCCTGCTGCGCGAGCTCCGCCACCTCGACGAGGACGTCCTCGAAGGGGCGCGAGACTTCCTCGCCGCGCGTATAGGGCACCACGCAGAACGTGCAGTACTTGCTGCATCCCTCCATCACGGAGACGAAGGCGGTCGCCCCCTCGGCGCGCGCCGGCGGCAGGTTGTCGAATTTCTCGATCTCGGGGAAGGACACGTCCACCTGCGGCCTGCCGGTTCCCCGGCGCGCGTCGATCATCTGCGGCAGCCGGTGCAACGTCTGCGGCCCGAACACGAGATCCACGTAGGGCGCGCGCGCGACGATCGCCGCCCCTTCCTGGCTCGCCACGCAGCCGCCGACCCCGATCAGCAGGCGCGGGTTGAGGCTTTTCAAGTGCTTGACGCGCCCGAGGTCCGTGAACACTTTCTCTTGGGCCTTCTCGCGCACCGAGCAGGTGTTGAAGAGGATCACGTCCGCGGTCGCGGGGTCCGCGGTTTGCTCCATGTCATGCGACTGCCGCAGCACGTCGGCCATCCGGGCCGAGTCGTACTCGTTCATCTGGCAGCCGAAAGTCCGGATGTACAGCTTGCGGGGCACGGGACGCTGCGCGGACACCGCCGGCCGGGCTCAACGAGTCTGCTGGAGCTGTGCCAGCTCCTCGGGCCGCAGGATGTAGACGCGCGAGATATGGCCGTTCATATCCTGTACGAACAGCACCGCCGCGTACTGCGGGAGATGCGAATGCGGGATTGTGCGGTTGTGCTGATCGTAAATGCGGCCCCCGGGCGCGAGCCGCACGACCTGCTTGTTGATCTGCAGCAGGGGCAGCGGGTGCTGTCCGCCCACCAGATCGCCCAGTTTGCCGTTGGCCGGCAGCTGGCGGGGCATCTGGGCATGGCTTGGGCTTGCCGCGATCCAGGCTGTGGCCAGCGCCAGCGTCCAGATCCATCTCCGCATCGATTCACCGTATCACAACGTAATCAAAACCTTCAACCGAGATCCGGTCCCTGTTCCGCGGCCTGGCCGCGCCGTCGCGGCAGCGTCGAAACTGGTGGCGAGTCAGGGATTTGAACCCCGGACCAACGGATTATGATTCCGCTGCTCTAACCGCTGAGCTAACTCGCCGTAGAAAGCGGGCGAGTCTAAAGAGGGGACCCGCTAATGTCAAGTTAAGCCACTGAATTTCTGCTGAATTTCGGTTTAGAATCCGGCGGTTGAAGCGGCGAGGTTTAAAATGCTATCCTCATTTTGAAGTACGAATCGATATTCCACATCACGAAACTCACTCCAAGGAGGAGAACTCGGCCAGGGTGTCGAAGCGTTGGTCTGGACTCGCGGACTTCGCCGATTTGCGGCTTGGCACGAGGATGAAACCCGTCATGCAAACCACTTACAAGATTCTGATATTGGGTGCGTCGTATGGTTCGCTGCTTGCGACCAAGCTGCTATTCGCGGGCCATACGCTGAAGCTGGTGTGCCTGCCCGCCGAGGCGGATCTGATCAACAAGGAAGGCGCGCGGGTACGCCTGCCGGTGAAGGGCAGGGAGGGGCTCGTCGAGATCGATACCCGGAAGCTGCCGGGAAGGCTGTCCGCCGACGGCCCGGGGGCGGTCAATCCGGCTGACTACGATCTCGTCGGATTGGCCATGACGGAACCCCAGTATCGCGCGCCCAGCGTGCGCGTGTTGATGGATGCGGTGGCCAAAGCCAAAGTGCCCTGCATGTCGATCATGAACATGCCGCCGCTGACTTATCTTAAGCGCATTCCCGGCCTCAACACGGACGCATGCAGGGGCGCGTACACGGATCCCACGGTCTGGGATGGCTTCGATCCCAAGCTGATGACGTTGTGCAGCCCGGACCCGCAAGCGTTCCGCCCGCCGGACGAGAAGGTCAACGTGCTGCAGGTAAGGCTGGCGACGAACTTCAAGGCGGCGCGCTTCGAGTCGGACGCGCACACCGCGATCCTGCGCGGGCTCGAGTCGGATATCGAAGCGGTGCGGTTCGATACCGGCTCCGGGAAGATCGAGTTGCCGGTCAAGCTCAAGGTGCACGATTCGATCTTCGTGCCGCTGGCGAAGTGGGCCATGCTGATCGCCGGCAACTATCGCTGCGTGCAGAAGGACGGCATGCGCTCCATCAAGGATGCTGTGCATAGCGACATCGAGGCGTCGCGGTCGGTCTACAACTGGGTAGTCAAGTTGTGCACGGCTCTGGGCGCGTCCGTGAACGACCTGGTGCCGTTCGACAAGTACGCCAACGCGGCGCTGTCGCTCGGCAGCCCGTCGTCCGCCGCCCGGGCTCTGTTCGGCGGCGCGCCCTATATCGAGCGGGTGGACCGCCTGGTGCAGGCGATTGCGGCGCAAAAAGGCGTGCAGTCCAAGGCCTTTTCAAGGAGGGGTGGATGCGAAGCAGACGGGGTGGTTACATGATCACCCGTTGCTGCCACCACCCCGCCCGCTGCTGCGGGCACCCCTCCTCAGGCAGGAGGGGAATTTATTCTGTTGGGCACTCTTACGCGTTTCTGCGTAGACAGCACCCGACGGCGCATGCGTGAATCATTCGATATCGTCATCATCGGCGGCGGGCTCGTCGGGCTCGCCCTCGCGCGCTCGCTCGCCGGCAGCGGATTGACGCAGGCGCTCATCGAGCCGCAGCCGCCCGCGCCTGCGCCCGCCGATTCCGCTTGGGACAGCCGCGTGTACTCCTTGAGCCCGGGGTCCGCTGCATTTCTCGCGGACTGCGGCGCGTGGGACCGCCTGCCGCCGGAGCGGATCGGGCGGATCGAGACGATGCGGGTATACGGCGACGAGCCGGGCGCCCGCCTCGAGTTCAGCGCCTACGACACGGGATTGCGCGAGCTCGCCTTCATCGTCGAGAACCGCCGGCTCCAGCACGCACTGCGGGAGGCCACGCGCGGGGAGGAACTGAGCGTCCATTGTCCCGCCGGCTGGACCGCGCTCGAGTTTCACGACGATCACGTCTCGGTGCGTCTCGAGGACGGCGCCGAGCTCGCCGCGCGCCTGGTGATCGGCGCCGACGGCGCGGAATCGCGGGTGCGCGCCCGCGCCGGCATCGCCGTGCGCGCAGCCGACTACCGGCAGCTTGGCGTCGTCGCGAACTTTTCCTGCGAGAAGGCCCATCGCGAAGTCGCTTTCCAGTGGTTCATGCGCAACGGCGTGCTGGCATTGCTGCCGTTGCCGGGCAGCCGCGTCTCGATGGTGTGGTCGGTTGCCGAGGAGCGGGGACGCCGCCTGCTCGCTCTTTCCTCCGCGGCGCTTGCCGCCGAAGTCGAGTCGGCGAGCGGCGGCGCGCTCGGTGCGCTGCAAATCATTACGCCTGCCGCGGGGTTTCCTTTGAAGCTGCAGCGCGTGACGCAATTCACGAAGCCGCGCCTTGCGCTGGTGGGGGACGCCGCTCATAATGTGCACCCCCTTGCGGGACAGGGCGTGAACCTCGGATTTCGCGATGCGCGCGCGCTGGCCCAGGTGCTCGGGGAGCGCGGGCCGCAGGGCGATTGCGGAGACCATGCGCTGCTCCGGCGCTACGAACGGGCGCGCAGGGAAGACGTGCTCGCGATGCAGGTCGCGACCGACGGCCTGCAGAAACTTTTCAGCAGCGATGCTGTCTTCCTGGCGAGGGCGCGCAATATCGGGCTGAAGCTCGTCGACCGGCAGCCGTGGCTGAAGAGCTTTCTTGTGCACCACGCGGTCGCCTAGAGCGCGGCATCAACCAAAGGACGACGATGTTACGAAAAATCGCGGCAATGTTCCTGGTCGTGGCGGGGCTCGCGGCCGGGACCGCGTGCGCCAGTGAAACGGCGATCCGGCAGGGATTCCAGGCGAAATTCCCCAACGCGATCGTGGAAAGCGTCGCGCGCACGCCGTTCGCGGGCATCTACGAGGTGGTGTT
>JAHZNX010000153.1 GCA_020028375.1 Betaproteobacteria bacterium
TGGTCGCGAACGGCGTCGCGTTCGACGACGACGGCGATCTCATCGTGGCGGACACGGCGCGCGGCGCGCTGTGGAAGGTGAAACTCGGTCGCGACGGCACCGTGCGGAGCCGCATGGGCTGCGATACTACCTTCACCCCGAATACCCTGTGCCTCGACAACATTCTGGTGGCGCACCCGTTTCTGGAAGGAGCCGACGGCATCGTCCTCGATCGCGCGGGCAACATCTGGGTCGACGCCAACGAGCGCAACGCGGTCGTCGTTGTGACCAAGAACGGCAAGGACGTGCGCGAAGTGTTCCGCAACGCGCCCGATCCCGCCACGAACCTGCGCAACGTCGGACCACTGGAATTCAACACCAGTCCGGTGCTGTCGGGCCGAATATTCTGCACCGCGAACTCGGACGGCAACCGCCGCGACAACTCGCCCAGCAGCGCCGGGGAGATCCCCAGTCCAGGGTTTCTCGGCAAGATCTCCTGCATGGATCAGCGGGTGTCGATACCGGGCGTGCGCCTGCCCGTGCGCTGATAGGAAGCGGACGGTAGACAACACCATCGTCGGTGCCGCGACCGGCCGCACTCTCGTCGCGCAGGACGAGCTCGGGCGCGCTCACGCCGCTTTATCAGGCGCGACGCGCGTGACGCCCATCGCCTTGAGGGCGTCGGGAACCGTCTTGACCGCGCTGCCGATGCCGCCCGAGGGAATTATCAGGCCACCGCGCGCGCGGATGCGGAGGGCTTGAGTTGAGTGATGCCCATTTCCTTGACGGTTGCGGCGATCGCATCGACCGCCTGCCGCATCTCGGCTTCGCCGATCGCGCCGATGCAGCCGACGCGAAAGGTGTCGACTTGCGTGAGCTTGCCCGGATACAGCGTGAAACCGCGCTCGCGCACCTTGTCGTAGAACGCGTTGAAGTTGTATTTCGGGTCGGCCGGCGCGTGCCAGGTCGTGATGATCGGCGCCTGGATCACGCGCGGCAGAAACGATACGAAGCCGAGTTTTTCGAGGCCGTTGATCAGTATGTCGCAATTCTCGCGGTAACGCGCGCCGCGGCCGGCGACACCGCCCTGCGCCTCGAACTGCTTCAATGCTTCCGCGAGCGCCGCGACCACGGTGGTCGGCGGCGTGTAGCGCCACTGCCTGGTACGCAGGTAGGACTGCCATTGGTCGTAGAGGTCGAGCGACAGCGAATGACAATTGCCCCGGCACTTTTCGAGCGCTTCCTTGCGCACGATGGCGAAACCCATGCCGGGCACGCTTTCGAGGCACTTGCCCGAGGCCGCGACAAGGCAGTCGAAGCGGAGGTTACGCGCATCGATCTCGAGCGCGCCGAACGAGCTCATCGCGTCGACGAAAAGCCCGCGCCGGCGGGTGGCGGCGACCGCGGCGATTTCCTCGAGCGGATTGAGTATGCCGGTGCTGGTTTCGCAGTGCACGATCGAGACGTGGGTGAGCGACGGGTCGGCGGCGAGCGCCTCATCGATCATTTTGCCGGTCGTCGGCTGGTCCTCGGCGGTCTGCAGGATCTTGTGCCTGCGACCGATGACCTCGCAGATCCTGGCGATGCGCTTGCCGTATTCGCCGTTGACGCAAACCAGCACGTGGCCGCTACTCGGGATCAGCGTGCCGAGTGCGGCCTCGACCGAGAACGTGCCGCTGCCCTGCATCAGCACGCATGCGTGGCTGTCGCCGCCATGTACGATGTCGTTGAGGTGCGCGATTACGCTTGCCGTCATCTCGATGAACGCGACGTCGCGCGACCCGTAGTCGCGCACCTGCGCCTGCTTGGTCTGCAGCGAGGTGGTGAGGGGACCGGGCGTTAGAAGTATCGGGTCCTTCATCTGTGTCATTTCGAGGTTCTCCAGGCTTGGGTACGGCGATCGACGAACCAACCGATGCCGAGGTACACGAGGCACGCGCCGAGCGAAGCGGCCGCAATCAACACGGCCATCGCGGCGGCCGCTCCGATTTCGCCCGCTTCATCAAGGTTCAGAATCGTCACCGACACGATCTTCGTGTCGGGAGAATACAGGAAAACGACCGCCGAGATCGTGGTCATCGCGTTGATGAAGAAGTAGCGGCTGATATCGACCAGCGCCGGGGTGCAGATCGGCAGCGTCACCCGCCAGAAGGTCTTCCAGAACGGGACCTTCAGCGACGCCGAGACCGATTCGAATTCAGCATCGAGCGCCTTGAGCGCGGTCACCGCGGTGAGATGGCCCGTGGTGTAGAAATGCACGACGGTGCAGAGCACCAGGATCGCCATCGTGTGATACAGGAAGTTAAGCGGGTTCTGCGGCGAGTTGAAGAAGAAGATGTAGCCGAGGCCCAGCACCAGCCCGGGCACCGCCATCGGGAGCAGCGCCAGCAGCTGCAGCGGCGGCCGCAGCCAGTCCGCGCCGCGCGTCTTCTCGATCAGGTAAGCGCCGGCGAATACGATCGCGGTGCCGGCGATGGCGGTGCCAAAGGCGAGCTTGAGGCTGTTGAAGAACGCCACGTCGACCCCGCCGTCGACGATGCCATAGACGTAGTTGCGCAGGCTGAACCCCAGGTCGTAGGGCCAGAATTTCACGAACGAAGCGAAGATCGCCATGCCGAGCACCGCAAGCATCAGCAGCGACACGACGACACAATAGGCGGTCATCACGGTATCGTAGCCGCGGCTCGGCTTGGGTGCGTAAGGCACCGCGCGCGCGGTGAGCATCGAGGTCTGCTTGCGCTGCACGATGCGGTCCACCGCGAAGGTGAGCAGCGCCGGCGCCAGCAGGAACAGCGCCACCACCGCACCCTTGGGGAAATCCTGCTGCCCGATCACCAGCTTGAAGACGTCGGTCGCCAGCACGTTGAAGTTGCCGCCGATCACCTTGGGGATGCCGAAATCGGTGATGACGAGCGTGAACGTGACCATGGCGGCGCTGGCGAGGCCGTATTTGGCGCCGGGCAGCGTGATAGTGAAAAATTTTCGTGCGCGGCGGGTGCCGAGCGCATCCGCCGCCTCGTACAGGCGCGCGTCGGCGAGTGAGAGCGCGGTAATGAGGATCATCAGGGCATGCGGAAAGACGCTGAAGATCTGCGACAGGATGATCCCCGGCGCACCGTAGATCTGCGCGATGCCGAACGCCTGCATCCAGCCCTTCAGCACGCCCTGGTTGCCGAACCAGAAGATGAACGAGATCGCCGCCATCAGCGAGGGCGCGAGCAGCGGGATTAGCGTGATGGTTCGAAAGGCGCTTTTCCACGGCATGCAGCTGCGGGTGAGGGCGTAGGCGTAGGCGAAGGCTGTGGGCACCACGACCGCGGTCGCCACGAGCGAAGTCCAGATGCTGTTCCAGAGCGAATCGAGCAGCGCCGGCGTTTCGAAGTAGGCGATGAAGTTCTGCAGGCCGACGAACTCGCCCCTCCGGCCTTCGACGCTCTGCGCGAGGATCGCGATGAGCGGCCCGGCGAGAAACGCCGCGAGCGCGAGCGCAATCCCCGCCAGCACGACGTGCCCGACACGGTCGCTCCAGTGCACCCGCAGGCGAATCTGCGCGGCAGCGAGGATGGCGGGCATCAGGCGTCGAACACGCGCATGCGCTCGGCGAGGATGCGGAGCTTCAGCGGGCTGCCGCTTTGAAGTCCCATCTCGGACAGGTAATTGAGCGACAGGTACACGGTGAGCGGCTGGCCCTGGAGATCACTCGCCGTGACGCGAACCAGGCAATAGGATCCGAGAAACTCGATCTTGTCGATCGTCGCGTCGATCACGTTGGGATCTCCAGCCTCGATCGGGCGCGCGACGATGTCTTCTGGACGCAGGTAGGCCCGCACGCTGCGCCCCGGCGCGCCGCCACACGAAGCGCAGGCGAAGTTGCGCGAGCCGACGCGGATGCGCCCGGCGGATTCGACGGTTCCCGCAAGCATGTTCACCTTGCCGACGAAATCGGCGACGAACGGCGTTGCCGGCTCGCGATAGACCTGCATCGGGGTGCCGATCTGGTCGATGACGCCCTGGTTCATCACTACGATGCGGTCCGCCATCGAGAGCGCCTCCTCCTGGTCGTGCGTCACCATGATGGTGGTGACCCCGAGCCGCTGCTGCAGCGACCGGATCTCCTGCCGCAGGTGCACGCGTACGATCGCATCGAGCGCCGACAGCGGCTCATCGAGCAGCAGCAGCCCGGGCGAGGTGGCGAGGGCGCGCGCGAGCGCGATCCTCTGCTGCTGCCCGCCCGAGAGCTGGCTCGGGTATTTGGCCGGGCTGTCGGACAGGCCGACGAGCTTGAGCAGCTCGCTGACGCGCGTCCGGATCGCATCGCGCCCGGCGCGCCGGTTCACGAGCCCGTAGGCGACATTGTTATAAATGCTGAGGTTCGGAAACAGCGCATACGACTGGAACACGATGCCGTAGTCGCGCTGCGCCGGGGGGAGGGCGGAGATGTCGCGTTGGCCCTGATAAATGGTGCCAGCGCTTTGGACCTCCAGCCCGGCGATGATGCGAAGCAGTGTGGTCTTGCCGCAGCCCGACGGGCCGAGGAAGCAGACAAACTCGCCCTTCGGGACCTCGAGCCGGATGTCCCGAAGGGCGGTGAACGTGCCGAAATTCTTGCCGATTCCCTCCAGCCGCAGGTACGGCTCGCCCTGCGGCGAACTCACTTCTTCTCGGTTTTGACGTTGTAGCGCTTGGTCCACTCGGCGAGGATGCGCTCGCGGTTCTCCGCCGCCCAGGCGAAATCCATCTTCACCAGACGCTGCTCGTAGTCATTCGGCACGTTCGGCAGCGGCTGCGCCACGCCCGGTATCGCGGTGATGGCGAAGTTCTTGCCGTAGAGCATCATGGCGTCCTTACTCGAGGCCCAGTCGGCGAGTTTCTTCGCCGCCTCGAGCTTCTTCGTGCCCTTGTGGATGGCAAACGCCTCGAGGTCCCAGCCCAGGCCTTCTTTCGGGAACACCAGGTCGATCGGCGCGCCCTTCGCCTTGTTGGTGTTGGCGCGGTACTCGAACGAGATGCCGACCACGAATTCGCCGGCGCCGGCCTGGTTGCAGGGCTTGGAGCCCGAATGGGTGTACTGCGCGATGTTCTCGTGGAGCGCGTCCATGTAGGCCCAGCCGCCCTTATCGCCCCAAAGCGTAAGCCACGCCGTGACATCGAAGAAGCCGGTGCCCGAGGACGCCGGATTGGGCATCACCACCTGGCCCTTGTACGCGGGCTTGGTCAGATCTTTCCAGGTTTCGGGCTTCGGGATATTGCGCTTTTTCGCCTCCACCGTGTTGAAGCACACCGTGGCGCCCCACACGTCCATGCCGAACCACGCCGGCGGGGTCTTGGGGTCGCGGTACTTCGCCGAGATGGCGGCCAGATTTTTCGGCGCGTACGGAATCAGCATGTCCTGCAAGGCGAGCACTGCAAGGCTCGAAGCGGCAACTCCCATTACCGCGTCGGCCTGCGGGTTGTTCTTTTCCGCAAGGAGCTTGGCGGTGATGACGCCGGTCGAGTCGCGCACCCAGCGGATCTCGATGTCGGGGTTCTGCGCGTAGAAGCCCTGCTCGTAAGCCTTGAGCTGATCGGTCTCGAGCGCGGTGTAGACGAGCAACTGGGTTTTGCCCTGCGCGAGCGCGGCACCCGCGGCGAACAACGCGGCGAGCATGGTGGCGGAGCGAAACAGCATGTTCATCGTGGTCTCCCTGTGGATTGAGGCGGAAAGTTTACTGCCGTTTTATTGCGGTTTGATGGTGCCCGGTGACTGAGCCTATTGCTGCGAGGGGATTGTTGACAATCTACAATTGCGCCGATTCAATGTCAATCGAGACGCTCCCGCCGA
>JAHZNX010000154.1 GCA_020028375.1 Betaproteobacteria bacterium
TCCTGGGGCGCGTATCTCCTGTCAGCGGTGCTCTGGTTCTGGTTCGGATTGAAGCAAGGCGACAAGAACATCTACCTGCCGTGCATCGGCTGGATGGTGTTGAACGGCGCGGTGGTCGTGGGCGCTGTCGTCTATCGGTAAACTGAGTCCACATCACCCATCACTCATCACCCATCACCCGCGAAGCCCTTGACCCATGGAACAACTGACCGGCCTGCTGGCACAACACGGGCTCTTCCTCGTGTTCGCGAACGTGCTCGTGGCGCAGTCGGGGGTGCCGCTGCCCGCCGTTCCCATGCTGGTCGTCGCCGGCGCGTTCGTGGCGCAGGGTCAGATCGCGCTCGGGCCGCTGATCGCGGTGTCCGTCTTCGCATCGCTTCTCGGCGACACCCCGTGGTATCTCGCGGGCCGCCGTTACGGCTACCGCATTCTGCGCACGCTGTGCCGCGTCTCGATCGAGCCCGATTCCTGCGTCAAGCAGACCGAGAACATCTTCGAGCGCTGGGGCGCGCCGTCCCTGATGATCGCCAAGTACGTGCCGGGTTTCTCCACGGTCGCGCCGCCCCTGGCCGGCACCATGCGGGTCGGGCTCCCGGCTTTCCTCGGCTACAGCGCGGTCGCCGCCCTGTTGTGGTCGGGACTGCCGGTCGCGCTCGGCGCCATTTTCCACACGGAGGTCGGGCGCGCGCTCGAGTGGCTTGAAAGCATGGGAACCGGCGCCGTGATGGTTATTGCGGCGGCGATCGTGCTCTACATCGGAGTCAAGACAGTGCAGCGTTACATGCTGATTCGATTCCTGCGCATGGTGCGGATCAGCGTGGAGGAGTTGCGCGACCTGATGCGGCAGGAATCGAGGCCGGTCGTCCTTGATGTCCGCTCCAGCGCGGCGCGGAAGCTCGATCCCCGCCGGATACCCGGCGCAATCGCCGTGGATTTCGCGGCGCCGCAGGCGGCCCTCATCGCGGTGCCGCCCGACCGCGACGTCATCGTCTATTGCAGTTGACCGAACGAGGCGAGCGCGGCGCGTGTCGCCCGCATCCTGATGGACCAGGGCTACCGGCGCGTGCGCCCTCTCGAAGGCGGACTCGAAGCCTGGATCGAGGCCGGGGGCGAGCTCGATGCGCAGTCGTGGTAAATTGGAAATCTTCCCGCTCGCTTCTTTTTCTCTCGTATGAGCTGGACTCAGGCAAACGATCCTCTCTGTGCGACCTGCGCGACCACACCGGCGATCGAAACGATCATCGAGGCGAGAGCGCGCGACCTCGGCGGCTTCAGTGTCGGTCGGGTGCTTCCCTCCGCGCGGCGCAGGCTCGTCGGGCCTTTCATATTCTTCGATCACATGGGGCCTGCGGCATTGGGGCCGGGGCAGGGGATAGACGTCCGTCCCCACCCGCACATCAATCTCGCCACCGTCACCTATCTGTTCGAGGGGGAGATCGTGCATCGCGACAGCCTCGGCTCGCTGCAGACGATCCGTCCCGGCGCGATCAACTGGATGACAGCGGGAAAAGGCATCGTCCATTCCGAGCGCACGGATCCACAATTGAGAAAGGCGGGGTCACGATTGCACGGCCTGCAGCTCTGGGTGGCACTGCCGCAAGCGCATGAGGAGTCGGAACCCGACTTCCGGCACTATTCGTCCGCGACGCTGCCGGAAATCGAGATGGCGCGCGCGCGTGTCCGGGTGCTCGCCGGGGGCGCGTATGGCGCCGCATCGCCGGTGCGGACGCTTTCTTCGCTGTTTTACGTGGAGGCGGTGATCGCGGCGGGAGGCGCGCTGCCACTTCCTGAGGAGCACCGGGAACGAGCGGCCTACGTCGTGAAAGGCGTGATCCGTTGCGGTGAGGAGCGCATTGAAGCGTCGCGCATGGTCGTTTTCGCGCCGGGCCCGACGCCGCCGCTGCGAGCGGAGTCGGCTGCGCGCGTGATGCTCATTGGCGGTGCGCCTCTGGACGGCGAGCGGCATATCTGGTGGAACTTCGTGTCGAGCTCCAGGGAGCGGATCGAGCAAGCCAAGCGCGACTGGAAGGAAGGCCGCTTTCAGCGGGTTCCCGGAGAGACGGAGTCCATTCCCCTTCCTGAGGCGTGATGTAAAGTCGCGGTCGCCGGCGCGGCAGAATCGGTTTCAGGCCGCCGTAAACGGGGGCGCGAATTGTCTGAATATCCCGGGCGCCGGCGCCGCTAAACGGCCAGGTTCTCGTCGCATCCACGAAACACCGCCCACAGAGAGGTCGTGCCATGAACGAAGAGCAATTCCTCATCCAGGCGACGGTTTTCCTCGCGGCAGCGGTGATCGGCGTGCCGTTGTTGAAGCGCTTCGGCTTGAGCTCGGTGCTCGGTTACATCGTGGCCGGTGCGGCGATCGGCCCGTGGGGGCTCAAGCTCGCCGGCGACGTTGAAAGCGTGCGCGACTACGCGGAGATCGGCATCGTGATGCTGCTGTTCCTCATCGGGCTCGAGCTGCTGCCGTCGCGGCTGTGGGAGCTGCGCCGCTCCGTGTTCGGGCTGGGCGCCGCGCAGGTGGCCGTGACCGGTGCCGTATTCGGATTGGGAGCGTGGGCACTCGGCGTCACGCCGGGCGCGGCCGCCATCGTCGGGTTCGGATTGGCGCTGTCCTCTACGGCCATCGGCCTGCAGATCCTGATCGAGCGCAAGCAGCTGGCGACGCCGCAGGGGAGGGCGGGCTTCGCAGTGCTGTTGTTCCAGGACCTGGCCGTGATCCCGCTGCTCGCGGTGCTGCCGGTCCTGGCGGGGCGGGAAGCCGGAGTTGTGCATTCCGCCGGAGGCTTCTCGCCGCTGCTGACGCTGCTGCTGTTTGCCGCGGTCGTGGCGGCCGGGCGCTACCTGCTGCGGCCGTACTTCCGCACGCTATCGACGGTGGGCAGCCAGGAAGTGTTCACCGCGGGGGCGCTGCTCGTCGTGCTGGCGGTCGGCGTCTTCATGCACAAGCTCGGGGTCTCGATGGCGCTCGGCGCTTTCGTCGCGGGCATGCTGCTCGCCGATTCCGAGTACCGTCACGCGATCGAGGCCGACATCCAGCCGTTCAAGGGTCTGCTGCTCGGGCTGTTCTTCATGGCGGTCGGTATGTCGGTGAATTTCGGCCTGATCGGGGAGGAGCCGCTCAAGATCGCAACCCTTGTCGTTGCACTCGTCGCCGTCAAGGCGGCGATCGTCTATGGGCTCGCCCGCGCTTTCGGGGAAGGGAGACCGTCGGCCTACGCGCTCGCCGTGGTATTGTCGCAGGGGGGCGAGTTTGCATTCGTCTTGTTCTCGCTCGCGGCCGGCGAAAGACTGCTCCCCGGCGGCCTCGCCGACCTGCTGGTGGCCGTCGTCACTATCAGCATGCTGACCACCCCGCTTCTCGTGAACCTGCTCCACTGCCTCCCGCAGCGCGGGAAAGCGGCGGCTCCCAAGGGTGCCGCGCCGCCGGCCGAGGACAACCCGGTGATCATCGCCGGCTTCGGCCGTTTCGGCCAGATCGTCGGGCGCATTCTCGCCACGCGCGGCATACCCTTCACCGCCCTCGATGTCGACTCGGAGCAGCTCGATTTCTTCGCTCAATTCGGAGAGAAGGTGTATTTCGGAGACGCATCCCGGCTCGACCTGCTGCGCGCGGCGCGGGCCGACAAGGCGGCCATCCTGGTGATCGCGATCGACGAGCTTGAGGCCTCCATACGCTGCGCGGAGATCGCGAAGCAGCACTTCCCGCACCTCAAGATCTTTGCGCGCGCTCGCGACCGGCTGCACGCGTACCGCCTGCTCGACCTCGGCATCGCGCGCGTCTGGCGGGAGACTTTTCATTCGAGCGCCGAGATGGCGGGCCGTGTGCTGACCGAGCTCGGCTTGCCCGATTCGACGGCGGAGGAGACGGTGCGCATCTTCACGCTGCACGACGAGCGCCTGCTGCGGCGCGCCGCGGCCCATCACGCGGACATGCCCAAGCTGATCGAGATCGCAAAGGCGGGCCGCGCCGAGCTGCGCTCGCTGTTCGAGCAGGACCGCAGGTAAAATCACGTTAATGGCCGGGCAGGCCCGGAATCGTCAACAAGGGAGAAAAGTAACGATGGATGACAGACTCGCACAAACCAGTAAGCCGATTCACGATCTTCTCGCGCGCCGCTGGAGCCCGCGCGCATTCGACCCGAACCGGCCCGTCTCGCGCGAGCAGCTGAAGGTCCTGCTCGAAGCCGGGCGCTGGGCGCCCTCCTGCAACGGCGACGAGCCATGGCGCTACTTGATCTGGGACAAGAGCCGGGACCCTGCGGGCTGGCAGAAGGCCTTCGAGTGCCTGTCGGAGAACAACAAGAAATGGGTCAAGAACGTGCCGCTCCTGATGCTCTCCTGTGCGGGCAGCAAGTTCGAGGCGACCGGTAAGCCCAACCGCTGGACGCAGCACGATACTGGGGCCGCCAGCGTTTCGATGGCGCTGCAGGCGGTGGCAATGGGACTCATCATTCACCAGATGGGCGGCTGGGACGTCGACAAGGCGCGCGCCGCGTTCGAAATCCCGGCGGAATACATGCCGATGGCGATGATCGCCGTGGGCTACCAGACCACTCCGGACATCCTCGACGAGGAAACCAGGGCCAAGGAACTGCGGCCCCGCGCGCG
The DNA here is from genome assembly GCA_020028375.1 of Betaproteobacteria bacterium. Classification (GTDB taxonomy): domain Bacteria; phylum Pseudomonadota; class Gammaproteobacteria; order Burkholderiales; family SG8-41; genus SG8-41. Next base: position 4,612 of record JAHZNX010000154.1, read on the forward strand.
CAAGCCGCTCGCCGAGCGGTTTTACGAAGGCGGGTGGGGCAAGGGCTACGCGGGCTGATGTTCGAGGAATTCGTCCACGCGATCTTCTGGCCGTACTTCCTCGGCGGGCTGGTGGGCCTCATGTCCATCAGCAATCCGCTGTCGAAGATCCCGCTGTTCGTCTCCCTCACCCACGACATGTCGCAGCGCGATCGCGCGGCAGTCGCGCGCAGGGCCTGCCTCTATGGATTCGCAATGCTGGTCTTTACGCTGCTCTTCGGCGTGTTCATCCTCGAAGCGTTCGGTATTTCGTACGGAGCGCTGCGCATCGCGGGCGGGCTCACCGTGGCGGCTCTCGGCTACCGCATGCTGTTCGGCTACGGCTACGTCGGGCTGACCGCGAAGGGCGGCCAGGGCAACATCGCGGTGTTCCCGCTGGCGCTGCCGGCCATCTGCGGGCCGGGCGCGATCGCGGTGGTGATCGGCATCTCGACCGAGATCGCCGAGTTGAAGACCGCGGCGCTCAAGGCGGTGGCCTACGGGGCGACCGTGACCAGCATGCTTCTTACCTGCGTCGCGATCTGGCTCACGTTCCGGTCGGCGCGCTTCATCTCGAGGGCCATGGGGGCGGACGCGATGGAGGCGATCACCCGCATCATGGGCTTTCTCCTGGTGTGCATCGGCGTGCAGTTCGTCGCCTCCGGCGTCCGGACTTTCATCGCGGGGCAATGACGACATCTTCCCACCGCGGGCACTCGCGCTTCTCGAGCGGCCGGTCCCACGGCTGGTAGTTCGTCGCGTCCACGATCCTCACCGGCAGGATGATCTCCGCCGGGACCGGTTCGCCGCGCAGGTGCCGGATCGCGGCCTCGGTGGCGATGCTGCTGATGTGCATCGCGTCGAAGTCGACGGTGGCGAGGATTTTTCCGCTCTTGATCGCGGCAATGGCGTCGGGGATGGCGTTGACGCCCACCAGCGGAACTCGTCGGCCCGCCGCATCCAGCGCTTCGATCGCGCCCAGCGCCATGACATCGTTCGCGCACAGCATCCCGTCCACGCGCGGCAGCCGAGCGATGAGCTCCGCCGTCACGCGCCGCGCCGTCTCCTGCTGGTAGTCCGCCGCGCGCGTCGCGATGATGCGGATTCCCGGCGTGTCGCGGACCGCGTCGCGATAGCCGCGCAGCCGCTCCTGGCT
>JAHZNX010000155.1 GCA_020028375.1 Betaproteobacteria bacterium
ATCTTCAACAATCTCTTCATGGCGATCGCCGAGCAGATGGGGGTGACGCTCGCCAACACGGCGTACTCGGTCAACATCAAGGAGCGGCTCGATTTCTCCTGCGCGCTGTTCGACACGGCGGGCGGCCTCATTGCCAACGCGCCGCACCTGCCGGTGCATCTCGGCGCGATGGGCGAGAGCGTCCGGGTCATCGCCACCGAGAACGCCGACCGGATGCGCCCGGGTGACGCCTTCATGCTGAACAACCCTTACCACGGCGGCACCCACCTGCCCGATGTCACGGTGGTGACGCCGGTGTTCGACGCCGCAGGAAAGGAGGTGCTGTTCTACGTCGCTTGCCGCGGGCACCACGCCGACATCGGCGGCATCACCCCCGGATCGATGCCCCCCGACAGCAGGCATCTCGACGAGGAAGGCGTGCTCATCGACAACTTCCTGCTGGTTTCGCAGGGCAAGCTGCGCGAGCGGGAGGTGCACGCTCTTCTCACCGGCGCGCGCTACCCGGCGCGCAATCCCGAGCAGAATCTCGCGGACCTGCGCGCCATGGTCGCGGCCAACCAGAGAGGCGTTGCCGAGCTCGGACGGGCGGTCGCGCACTACGGCCTGGAGACGGTCCAGGCCTACATGCGCCACGTGCAGGACAACGCCGAGGAGTCGGTGCGGCGCGTGATCGACGTGCTGAAGGACGGGCGCTACGCCTACGAGATGGACAATGGCGCGGTGATCCGCGTGAGCATCGCGATCGACCGGCGTGACCGCAGCGCGCTGATCGACTTCACGCATACCTCGGGCCAGCTCGAGAGCAACTTCAATGCGCCCGCGGCGGTCACGATGTCCGCCGTCCTCTACGTGTTCCGCACTCTGGTGAGCGACGACATCCCGCTCAACGCGGGCTGCATGAAGCCGCTCAAGGTCGTCGTTCCCGAAGGCTGCATGCTCAACCCCCGCTATCCGGCGGCGGTGGCGGCCGGCAACGTCGAGACTTCCCAGTGCGTCACCGACGCGCTCTACGGCGCGCTTGGCGTGATGGGCGCCTCACAGGGCACGATGAACAACTTCACCTTCGGCAGCGACCGCCACCAATACTACGAGACGATCTGCGGGGGCTCGGGGGCGGGGGACGGGTTCAACGGCGCCGACTGCGTCCACACGCACATGACCAACACCCGCCTCACCGACCCGGAAGTGCTGGAATGGCGCTACCCGGTGCTGATCGAGGAATTCGCGGTGCGCCGCGGCAGCGGCGGCGCCGGCCGCTGGCGCGGCGGCGACGGCGCGATCCGCCGTATCCGCTTCCTGGAACCGATGACCGCCGCGATTCTCTCAGGGCACCGGCGGCTACCGCCCTACGGCATGGCGGGCGGCAAGCCCGGCCAGATCGGGCACAACCGGGTGCGGCATTCGAGCGGAGCGACCGTCGAGCTGCGCGGCTGCGATCGCGTCGAGATGGGCGCCGGCGACGTCTTCATCATCGAGACGCCGGGCGGGGGCGGCTACGGCAAGCCTGAGGGATGAGGGATGAGGGCGGAGGGATGAGGGAAAAGCAGCTTAACGACCCAAGCTCAGCGACGGCGCCCACGAGACGCGCCGATTGCAACCACGACGGCCCGCCGCCGTTCGCTGCAGCGCATGGTTAGGCGACACATCGTCTCACAACTTCATTGGCGTTTGAGCCCATCACGAAAGGCAATCGCTTCCAGTTCCACCCGGACAGCGTCCATGACGGGAACCACGGCTCGCGCCTCGAATTCAAAAGCAGGCAACATCGAGCAGAACTTGTGAACCGCCAACGGATCGTCGCAATCCAACATCATATACCCACCCCAGTCACCCACTCGTATAACGAACAACTCGATCTTGAAATTGGCGGGCGCCTTCCATTGAGTGAAAACATCCAGTATCCGCTTCTGGGCATTCTCGTATTCCATAGGTGAACCTTGCGGGCGTTCGGACCAGGTGATCATGTATTTCATTGGTATTCTCCTTTATTGGGTTGATGTCATCGGAACGGTAGCCTTTTAAACGGCCTAACGTCCGCAGTGAAATGCGCGTGCGAGCGGTGACGCTCGCAGAGCCTCATTTTCGACCCCGTGGTTAGGTGCTGGAACGCGCCACCAGCGGGAACTTCTCTGGGTGGCGGATGGATTCGACGGCCAGATCCACATCGAGGTCGGGCCAGTAGAGGTGGTGCGGTTGAGGGCGTTCCACTCTCGTGAGCTTGGCGATCGGAGCGTCCTTGAACCAGGGAAACTGCGAAAAGGGCACGAATAGCTCCTCGGTCCCCAGCATGAGCCAGAAACCGTGAGTCGAGACGTTCGTGACTTCAACGTCCAAAGTGCTTGCGCCAGGCAGCACGGATGTCATTTTCGTGTTTGCGGACCAACGCGTCGGCCGCCCGAATCTGGCGGTCGTTCAGGCCGCGTAATTGTGCGCCAGTTCAATCACGGGCTCAAGCCAGAACTTCGCTTCCCCGTCGGCGTGATGCACGTGCACGTGGAGCCGGGATTCCTCACGTGAGAAGAAAAAGAACCGGAATCCACTCTCGCGAAAGATTGTCGGGCTCAAGGGCTATTCTTCCGGCACCTAACAAGTAGTAGTTAGCCTAAAAGCCGATTTGTAAATCGGCATTGTGCTCGTGACGTTGCCATCCCTCAAGCCGGCCAAAGCGTTACGGCGGGAAGTTGCATAAAAATTCAAGAGTTGTGCTCGGCCATGTTTTTCGTATCCGGCTAACGTGTCGTCACCTCGTCACTCGACACCCGTCACTTATCCTGCTTTCCCTCATCCCTTATCCCTCATCCTTCTTCCCCTCCTCCCTCATCCCTCCGCCCTCATTCCTCGCCTCGCTCCCCGGCTCCAGCCCCAGCCATTTGAGCAGCCAGACGAGCACGAACCCAGCGACGAGCGGCCACCAGTGGCCGAGCAGGATCGCGAGCAGGCCGGAGCAGCCGTAGGTGAGCCCCATAACGAACAGGCCGAAATTTGAGCTCCGGTAGAAGACGTACAGCATCGCGAACGACAGCGCGATGAAGATTCCGGCGACGAAGTAAGTGACGTAGATCATGGTGCTATGATTGTCACAGAAGCGTCATGAGAATGTCATCAATGCCCGCCGGCGCATGGTGAGTCGAAAACGCACGCTCGCCACCTGCTCCGCCGCCCACGCGCTGCACGACGGGCTGTCCGACGTCACCTACGTGCTGCTGCCGCTGCTCGCGCAGACCTTCGGCCTGTCGCTCGCCCAGGTCGGGCTGATCCGCTCCGCCCACCGCGCGTCGATGGCGACGTTCCAGATCCCGGCCGGACTCATTGCGGAACGCGTCGGCGAACGCAATCTGCTTGCGCTGGGGACGCTGATCGCCGGCGCCGCGTTTCTCGCGCTCGGCTACGCTCCCGGGTTCTGGGCCATCCTCGTGGCGCTCTTCTTCGCGGGGGTCGGCTCGGCGGTCCAGCACCCGCTCTCCTCCACCATCATATCGCACGCCTATCCCGCGGAAGGCCGGCGCGCAGCGCTTGGCACCTACAACTTCTTCGGCGACGTCGGCAAGTTTGCCTTCGGCGGCGCCGTGAGCCTGCTGCTCGTCGCCGGAATTTCCTGGGAAGCGCCGGTCATCGGATTCGGCCTGCTGGGCATCGCGACCGCAGTTGCGATATTTCTCTACGTCAACAACACGCGCGACGGGAGAGCGCCCGTCGGCCAGGCCGAACCGGCGGGGAAATCCGCCGCCGGGTGGGGCATCCGCAGTCCCCTGTCGTTCACCGCGCTGTGCCTGATCGAGATCCTCGACTCGAGCACGCGCACGGGCTTTCTCACCTTCATCGCGTTCCTGCTGATCGCCAAGGGGTTGCCGGAGGGCTGGGCCGTGCTTGCGGTTCCGCTCATCCTCGTCGGCGGCATGGCCGGGAAGCTCGCCTGCGGATTCCTCGCCGAGCGCTATGGCGTCGCCCGCATGATCGTCTTGACCGAGATTGGGACCGGCTGCGGCATCCTCGCTACGTTGGCGTTACCCAGCGCCACGTCGTTCCTGCTGCTGCCGCTGATCGGCGTGGTGCTGAACGGCACCTCCTCGGTGCTCTACGCCACGGTCGGCGACTACGTCGAGCAGGACCGCCTGCCCCGCGCCTTCGGGCTGATCTATACGCTGGGTTCGCTGTGCGGCATCGCGGCGCCCCTCGGCTACGGCCTCCTCGGAGATCTCCACGGCCTCGAGACGGCGATCGCCGTAATCGGCATCGCGGTCTTCCTCACCGTGCCGCTCGCGGCGCTGCTGAAGCCCGCGGCGGCGTCTCGATTGCGCAGCGCCTAGCTCGCGGCCATGCGCGGCACGCGTGAAGCGCGCACGAGCACGCGGCCCTCGAACATGCGCCGCTGCGTGCGGTAGAAGGCGCCCTGCTCCGCGTGCCACTGCCCTTCCAGCTTGCGCACGCTCGCGGCCGCCGTGAGGACGCCGGATGGCATGCCGATGCGGATTTCGGCCTCTGGGCTTTGCGCGTTGCGGGCAAGCTCGTTGACCACGGTACCGTCCACTCGCGCTGCGACTGCCAGGCACAGCGTGCACGTCAACGGCAGCGCGCGATGGGGCTGGCCGTTCGACATCATGCGCGCGGTGAGATCCACTACTGCCGCCTCGACCCGGTCGCCCGTCAGCGTCTTCGCTTCCTGCGGGGCTGAAACAAATCCGACGAAAGGCACCGTGGCGCGCTTCGCCGCCTCCTCGGGTGTCCTCGTGATACCCATCGCTACCGAGGCGGCGATGCGGATCGCGGCGAGTTTTTTCAGCAACTCGGGATTGGCGTCGATTTCGTCTGGCAGCTCCGTGCCCTTGATGCCGAGGTCGGCGGCACGGGCAAACACGCACGCGTTGGCCGCGTCCACCATCGAAACGCGGAACTTGCCGTAGCCCGGCACGTCGAGCGTGTCCGCGACATTGCCCGTGGGCAGCAGCTTCCCGGTGGTCGCGCCGCCCGGCTCGCGGAACTCGAGCTTCACCGGCGCTCCGGTCCCGGCCACACCCGGTATGGCGAGAGCGCCGTCCACCGCCGCCGCGCCGTTTTCGAGCGGAAACCGCGACCAGATGATCTTTTTCGTATTGGTGTTGTGGACGCGCACCAGGGCGTCGGGCCCCGACACCGTCACCAGCCCCTCGTCCACCGCGAACGGGCCCATGGCGGAGGACATGTTGCCGCAGTTCGCGCCGTAGTCCACCCGCGCCTCCTTCACCTGCACCTGCGCGAAGGTGTAGTCGATGTCGGCATCATCCCGGCTTGGCGGGCCCACCACGCAGACCTTCGAGAGCGAGGACACGCCCCCGCCCATGCCGTCGAGCTGCCGCCCGTAGGGGTCGGGGCTGCCGATGGCGGCAAGAAAGATCGCGTCCCACTGCGCACGGTCGCGCGGCAGGTCCTTCGCGTTGAACACGACGGCGTTGCTGGTGCCGCCGCGCATGAACACCGCGGGAATCTTCAACTGCTTCATCCAAGACTCCTCCTATGGCTCCCCTCCTTTTCAAGGAGGGGTGGATGCGAAGCAGACGGGGTGGTTGCGTGGGGACCCGCCGCTCCCACCACCCCGCCCGCTTGCGCGGGCACCCCTCCTCGGGCAGGAGGGGAATTCATTTTGTTAGGCGTTCTTAACCACTGGTATCCCCCTCATCCCTCATCCTTCAAATTAAACCTGCGGGTAAACTCGCAATATTGTAATTCACGCAGCATCGCCCGGCACTTGCACGACCC
>JAHZNX010000156.1 GCA_020028375.1 Betaproteobacteria bacterium
TGCTCTGCTATGATGCGCCCCTGATCGAAGGCGGCCGTCAGTCGTCACGGATTTCCGGGGAATGGCCATCGACACTCTCGAACTCGCGCGCCAGTTGATCGCTCGCCGCTCGGTGACACCGCAGGACGCCGGCTGTCTCGACATCATCGCCGCGCGCCTCGCGCCGCTCGGCTTCCGCTGCGAGCGCATCGGCGCGAACGGCGTGGACAATCTTTGGGCGCGGCGCGGCAGCCGCGCGCCGCTCGTGTGCTTCGCCGGTCACACCGACGTGGTGCCGACGGGGCCACTGGAGCACTGGACGAGCGACCCGTTCACGCCCACGTTGCGCGACGGCGTGCTCTACGGCCGCGGCGCCTCCGACATGAAGACTTCGCTCGCCGCTATCGTTGCCGCGATCGAGGCGTTCGTCGGCGAGCACCCGCGCCATGAGGGCTCGATCGCAGCGCTGTTCACCTCCGACGAGGAAGGGCCCGCGCTGGACGGCACCGTGCGCGTGGTGGAGGCGCTGCGGGACCGCGGCGAGAAGCTCGACTACTGCGTCGTCGGCGAGCCGACCAGCGAAGCGCGCCTGGGCGATGTGATCAAGAACGGACGCCGCGGCTCGCTTTCCGGCAACCTGGTGGTGAAGGGCGTGCAGGGCCACGTCGCCTACCCTCACCTGGCGAAGAACCCGGTGCACGAGTTCGGCGCGGCTCTCGCCGAGCTCGCGCGCACGCGGTGGGACGAGGGCAACGAGCACTTCCCGCCCACCACCTGGCAGATCTCCAACATCAACGCGGGCACCGGGGCGGGGAACGTAATCCCCGGCGAGCTGCACGTGAAATTCAACTTCCGCTTTTCCACCGTGAGCACGCTGGAGTCGCTGCAGACGCGCGTCGTCGGCATCCTCGACCGGCACGGCCTCAAGTACGACCTCGAGTGGCGCTACGACGGGCGGCCGTTCCTGACGAAGCCCGGGGACCTCGTCGAAGCCGTGGCCCGGGCGATCAAGTCCGTCACCGGCGTCGATACGAAGCTTTCGACCGCCGGCGGCACCTCCGACGGCCGCTTCATTGCCGACATCTGCCCGCAGGTCATCGAGTTCGGCCCGACCAACGCGTCGATCCACAAGGTCAACGAGTGCATCCGCGTGGACGACATCGAGCCCTTGCGCCGCGTTTACCAGCAGATTCTCGTCAATCTCCTGGTCAAGTAGAGTGGCGCGCACGGATAACCTTTACGAGCTGCCCAAAGACCTGCCGGTGCCGCAGGACGACGGCGCGTGCGATCACCTGGCCGGGATGAAACTGCCGTCGATCGCGCTCCCCTCCACGCGCGGCCAAATGGTGGACCTGTCCAAACTCCGGGGCGGGACGGTAATCTACATCTATCCGCGCACAGGTCGGCCCGATCAGGAAGTGCCGACGGGGTGGAACGAGATCCCCGGCGCGCGCGGCTGCACGCCGCAGTCGTGTGCATTCCGCGATCACTACGAGGAGCTGAAGCGCGCCGGCGCGGCGCAGGTGTTCGGCTTGAGCACGCAGGACAGCGCCTACCAGCGCGAGGCGGTGGAGCGGCTGCACCTGCCGTTCGAGCTGCTGTCGGACGAAAAGCTTGCCTTCGCGCGCGCGTTGGAGCTGCCGACCTTCGAGGTCGACGGAATGATGCTGATCAAGCGGATAACGCTGATTCTGCGCGGCGGCGTGATCGCGAAGGTGTTCTACCCGGTGTTCCCGCCCGACCGCAACGCGAGCGAAGTCATCGCGTGGCTCGGCATCAATCGAACTTGAGTCCCGCTTTCTTCGCAACGTCGCGCCACTTGGCGAGCTCATCGGCGATCAACTTGCGGAATTCCTCCGGCGAGCTCGATCCCGGTTCGGCGCCGAGGCCGAGAAACTTCTCGCGGACTGCCGCGGTATCCATCACCTTGCGCATCGCGGCGTTGAGCTTGGCGACCACCGGCTTCGGGGTGTTCGCCGGCGCGAGGACGCCGATGAAGGTCGAAGCCTCGTAACCGCGCAGCCCCGACTCGTCCAGCGTCGGCACGCCGGGCAGCACGGATGCGCGCCTGGCGCTCGCGACGGCGAGTGCCTTCAGCCTCCCATCGCGGACGTAGCCGATCGAGGCGCTCAACTGGTCGAACATCACCGGGATCTGGCCACCCAGCATCTCGGCGAGCGCCGGCCCGCTGCCCTTGTAGGGGACATGCAGCAGCCTGACGCCGGCCATGTTATTAAAGAGTTCGATTCCGAAGTGGTTGGTAGTGCCGGTGCCGGCGGAAGCCGTCGGCAGCTTGGCGGGATTGGACTTGGCGCGCTCGATCAACTCCTGAATCGAGCCGATGCCGGATTTCTGGCCCGCCAGCACCACCAGCGGCACGACGTGCACCCGCGAGATCGGGGAGTAGTCCTTCAGCGAATCGTAGGGCAGGTTCGAAACGACGACGGGATTGACCGAGAGCGGGCCGCTCGAGCCCACGAGCAGCGTGTGGCCGTCGGGCGGCGCCTTCGCGACGAGGTGAGCACCGACGTTGCCGCCCCCGCCGCCCCGGTTGTCCACCACGACGGTCTGCCCGAGCAGTTCGCCCATTGTGGGCCCGATGATGCGCGCGGTGATGTCCACGTTGCCGCCTGGCGGATAGGGCACGATCAGGCGGACCGGGCGCGACGGGAAACTCTGCTGTGCGGCGGCGGTGATGGCCGCAAGCGCGAGCTGCGCGATCAGCGCGGTCAGCAGGAACTTTTTCATCGCCATTCCTTTATTAGAGCGCGTAACACTCCCACCACCCCGTCGCTTCGCGCCACCCCTCCTCAGGCAGGAGGGGAGTGGCGCTAGACCACGCCGCGCTTCTTGAGATCGTCGATTGCGGCGGCGTCGTAGCCGTACTCTTCCAGTATCTCCCGGGTGTGCTCGCCGGCATCGGGAGCGTATTTGCGCATCTGCGCCGGGGTGCGCGAGAGATTGACCCCCTGGCCGACGACGTCCTGCCGCCCAAGCTGGGGATGCACGAGCGGCTGCGCCATGTTGAGCGCCTGCACCTGCGGGTCGGCGAACATCCTGTCGATGGTATAGATCGGGCCGCACGGCACCCCCGCCTCGTTGAGGAGCTCGATCCATTCGGCGGAAGTGCGCTTGACGGTGCGCTTCTCAATCTCGGCGTTGAGCGCGGCGCGGTGCTTGGAGCGCAGGCGGTATTCGTTGAATTCCGGGTGGGTGAACAGCTCCGGCGCGCCCAGGGCGCTGCACAGGCGCTCGTAGAGCTTTCCCGAGGCCGCGATGTTGATGTAGCCGTCCGCGGTCTTGAACAGGCCGGTGGGGATGGCAGTCGGATGATCGTTGCCGGCTTGCGGCGGAACCTCGTGCGCGATCAGCCAGCGCGCGGCCTGGAAATCGAGCATCGCGATCAGCGCCTGCAGGAGCGAGGTGTCCACCCACTGGCCCTCGCCGGAATGCTCGCGCTCGAGCAGCGCGAGCACGATGCCGAACGCGCAGTAGATGCCCGCGCTCGAATCGGATATGGCGATGCCCGCGCGCACCGGGCCCTGCCCCGGAAGTCCCGTGACCGACATCAGTCCGCTCATGCCCTGCACCACGTGGTCGAGGCCCGGCCGGTCGCGGTAGGGGCCCTCCTGGCCGAAGCCGGAGATGCTGGCGTAGACGAGGCGCGGGTTGATCTTCTTCAGGGTCTCGTAGTCGATGCCGAGGCGGTGCTTCACGCGCGGACGGAAGTTCTCGACCACGACGTCCGCCCGCTCGGCGAGGCGCTTGAAGATCGAGACGCCTTCCGGCGCCTTCAGGTTGAGCGTGAGACTGCGCTTGTTGCGCTGCAGGTTCTGGAAATCCGAGCCGTGGCGCCGGTCCCACGGCCCGCTGCCGCCGCTCCACGCCCCCGGGTCCTCGATCTTGATCACGTTCGCGCCCCAGTCGGCGAGCTGGCGCACCGCGGTCGGCCCGGAGCGGGCGCTGGTCAAGTCGAGCACGGTGTAGCGGCTCAGCGGCAGTTTCGGGTCGGCCATCCGCTTCCCTGAAATGTTGATGAAGTGGCGCAGTGACGGGTCTAACCGGCGACGCGGGCGGGAACGCGCTCTTCCGGCGCGAGTTCCACGCTCTTCTCGGTTTCCAGCTTCCACAGGCGGTTGAGCAGGTCGCGGGCCGCTGCGTCTCCCACCACGGGTGTCGTCAGCTCCAGGAACTTCTCGTTCAACTCCGCGTCCGTGAGCGGCATCTCGGGGTCGCCCTTGCGCGTGGGCTGGAAGTGGGCGAGCTTGCGGCCGTCGGCGAGCTCGATCTCGACTCTCGCCGCGCGCTGGCGCGGGAACGCCTGCGAGAGCCCGGCGTCGGCCACGCACTCGATGCGCTGCATCAGTGCCCGCACCTCCGGGTCGCGGAGGCGGTCGGGAGCAAACGCATTCAGCCGGACGCTGCCGTGCACCAGCGCGTGGGCGACGGTGTACTGGATGCTGAACTTGGCCTGGTAGTCGCCCTCGGGGCGCGGGTTGTCGACGATGTCGAGCCCGCCCTGGTAGGTCGCGATGCGGACCTTGCGGATGTCGCGGTGTGCGAATCCATGCTCGCGCTTCAACGCCAGCACCGCGTCGAGCGCGGCAAAGTTGTGCCCGCAGCAGCCGTGGTTCTTGAAGGTGATGCGCGTGATGTGATAGTCGGTTCCCAGCCCGCGCGTCGCCCGCGACCAGTCGGGATTGACGCTCATCGCGGCGCCGAAGCCGACCTCGCCTTCCAGGATGTCGGCGACGCCGGTCACGCCCCGTGCCGCGGCGAGCGCCGCCAGCGCGCCGGCCTCCGCCGCGTGACCGCCATGCAGGGGCTTCGCCATCGCCTGCGAGCGGAACGCCTGCTGCAGGCCGGCGGCGAAGGTCCCGGCGTTGCCGAGCGCGTGCGTGAACTGCTCGCGGCTGCAGCCGAGGAGCGTCGCCACGGCAGCGGCGGCCCCGAACGTGCCGACGGTGCCGGTGGTGTGCCAGAACTTGTAGTGGGATGGCATCACCGCTTCGCCGATGCGGGTGGACACCTCGTAGCCGACGATGACGCCGCGCAGGAACCGTTCGCCGTTCGCCCCGTGCGCCTGCGCCGCGGCGAGCGCGGCCGAAATCACCGGGCTCGCCGGGTGGTAGACCGCGTCGCGCCAGATGTCGTCGAACTCCACCGCGTGCGAGGCGGCGCCGTTGATGAGCGCCGCGGCCCGCACGGTGGCGCGGCGTCCCGACGCGAGCCGCGCGCGCCCGTGGTCGAGCTCGTCGGCGAGCGCTTCCTCGAGCAGCGTCGCGGGCGCGATGCGGCTGCCCGGAAGGAGCGACGCATACCAGTCCACCACCGCCCGCTTGGCGTGGTGGATCACCTCGTTCGGCAGTTTGGCGGTCTGCTCCTTGACCGCGTATTCGGCGATCTGCTTCAGCAACATCGTTGCTTCTCCCGAAAAATCACGCTTTCTCATTTTCCGTTAGGACGAGCAGGCCGTCCACGGCCACCACGCCCTCGCCCTCGGGCTTGACGATGAGGGGATTCACCTCGGCTTCGACCACGCGATCCGCGAGGTGCGCGAGGGCGGAAAAAGCGGCGACCGCCCGCGCCAGCGCCGCGGTGTCGCCCCGCGGGAGCCCCCGGTAGCCGCGGATGACGGCAAGGCCCTTCACTTCCTCGATCATGCGGCCCGCTTCCTCCTCGGTCACCGGGGCGAGCCGCAGCGCGAAGTCGCGGTAG
>JAHZNX010000018.1 GCA_020028375.1 Betaproteobacteria bacterium
CGCGCAGCGAGAGGCTCACGTAGAGCGCGTCCTCCGGGTCGCCGAGAAACGAGAGGGCTGCGCCGTCGCCGGTGTCGAGGATGATGCGGTCGTTGGGCGCGACGCTCGCCAGAGCGTCGGTCAGCAGCGTGTTCAGCCGCTCCTTGAAGAATATCTGCTCGGCGACGGGCTTCCTCGAGTACTCGACGACGTCGAGGAACACGACGCTGCAGATGAAGGTGCGGTTGATAGCGGTCTGCATTTACTTGACGCGCATGCCGGGTTGCGCGCCGGAGTCGGGGGAGAGCAAGTATATGCCGGGGCCGTCGCCCGAGGCCGCCAGCACCATGCCCTCGGAGACCCCGAACTTCATCTTGCGCGGGGCGAGGTTGGCGACCGCCACCGTGAGGCGGCCCTTGAGCTTCTCTGGATCATAGACCGTCCTGATGCCTGCAAACACGGTCATTGTTCCGCTTCCGAGGTCAAGCGTGAGTTTCAGGAGCTTGTCGGCGCCTTCGACGTGCTGGGCATTTACGATCTTGGCTACGCGCAGGTTAATCTTGTTGAAGTCGTCTATCGTGATTGTGCCGCTTTCTGTCGCCACGGCGGGCGTTGTGGTCGGTGTATTCACCTGGCGAGTATCCTCGTTACCTTCGATTAGTGCGGTAACCTGCTTGGGGTCAACACGGGTCATCAGGGGTTTAAACTCTCCGAACTCATGTCCGGACGATAGGAATTTCTCAGCTGAAAACGGAAGCACAAGATCTTGCCATTTTAGTGTCCCGCATCTTAGATATTTTTCCGCGTCTGTCGCCAATGCGGGAAGTATCGGTTTTAGAAACAGCGTTAACGCTTTGAAACCCGCGATTGACGAGGCGCAGATGTGCTCAAGCTTTTCGCGGCTTGCGGCATTTGTCGATGCATCCTTTGCCAATGACCAGGGCTCAAAATCGTCGATATCACCGTTGATCGTATCGGCCACTTCCATGATTAACCGTGCGGCCTTCCCGAATTCACGTTCTTGGAAAGCCGACTGAATGGCGCCGCTGTGCGTGATGGCGACAGCCAGACCCGTATGCGCGGGAATACCCCGCCCACGGAAATCAACCATAGGTATTCCGGGCATTCTATTGTTGAAGTACTTGGACAAGAACGGCGCTATTCGACTTCCGATGTTTACGTACTTGCCAATCAGATCGCTGTTAACCCGCGCCACAAAATCATCGGGATTAAAATCAATGTCTTCAACGCCCGCATTCAGCTTCGCGGCGATGTAGTAGCGCAGCCACTCGGGGTTCATGCCGAGCTTGAGGTAGCGCAGCGGGTCGATGCCGGTGCCGCGCGACTTGGACATCTTCTCGCCCGAGACGCCGATGAAGCCGTGCACGTTGACCTGGTCCGGCGTCTTGTAGAGGCCGGAAAAATGCAGCATCGCCGGCCAGAACAGGGTATGGAAATAAATGATGTCCTTGCCGATGAAGTGGATCATCTCGGTGCCGCGGTCCGGCTTCACGAAGTCGTCGAATTCGACGCTCTTGCGATCACAATAATTCTTGAGGCTCGCGAAATAGCCGATCGGGGCGTCGAGCCAGACATACAAATACTTTTCCTCCTTGATATCGGGGATGCGGATGCCGAAATACGGCGCGTCGCGCGAGATGTCCCAGTCGGCGAGCGTCTTCTCGTCCTTGCCCTCCAGCCATTCCTTCGCCTTGTTGGCGACTTGGGACTGCAGCCGTCCCGGCTTGTTGATCCACTCGCGCAGGAACTTCTTGCATTCGGGATCGGAGAGCTTGAAGAAGTAGTGCTCCGACGCCTTCAACACCGGCTTCGCGCCCGAGAGCGTCGAATACGGGTTTTTCAGCTTGATCGGGGAATAGACCGAGCTGCAGTTCTCGCAGGCGTCCCCGTACTGATCCTTCGCGCCGCAGTTCGGGCACTCGCCCTTGATGTAGCGGTCGGCGAGGAACATCCCCTTTACCGGGTCATAGAACTGCTCGATTGTCTTCGGGTAGACGAGCCCTTTCGCCTTCAGGCGGCGATAGAAATCCTGCGAGAGCTCGGTGTTCTCCTTCGAATGGGTCGAGTGCCAGTTGTCGAACTCGATATGGAAGCCGTCGAGATACTGCTTGCGTCCCCGTGCGACCTCGGCGATGAATACCTCGGGCGATTTCCCGGCCTTCTCGGCGGCGAGCATGATCGGCGCACCGTGGGCGTCGTCGGCGCCAATGAAATGCACCACGTGATCCTGCATGCGCTGGAATCTCACCCAGATATCGGCCTGGATGTACTCCATGATGTGGCCGATGTGGAACGGCCCATTCGCGTAGGGCAGGGCCGTGGTGACAAAGAGGCGCCGGCGAGTCATTGTTTTGGACGGGACCTGAGGTCCGAAATTGTAGCAAATATGAAGGGTTAGCCCCGAAAATGCATGCTTTGTCTCACGTCCCGGCGGCCGCGATGCGGACTTGGTCGGGAACCCGCAGCCGCTCCGCCCGATTGCGCTCCGGCACCGCGGATACGAATAGCGGGCCCGCCGCTCATCCTGCGCGCCTGACGGAAGTAACCCGTTGGCGGAAGTGGTTGGAACCGGAATAGAATCGCGCCCTACACTTTCGTCGAGGCATTTCATGGCAGTCACGGAGCAGCAGGTCCAGGAAGCGCTAAAGAAGCTGATCGACCCCAATACCCGAAAGGACTACGTCACCACCAAGTCCATCCGCAGCGTCAAGGTGGACGGCGACAAGGTCGCGGTGGAGATCCTGCTGGGCTATCCCGGGAAGAGCCAGCTGGAGCCGATCCGGGAGGAGGTCACCCGGGCGCTCAAGGCGATCCCGGGCGTGGCGAGCGCGACGGTCAGCGTGCAGATGAAGATCGTCTCGCACGCCGTGCAGCGCGGCGTGAAGCTCGTTCCGGGCATCAAGAACGTCATCGCCGTCGCCTCCGGCAAGGGCGGAGTGGGCAAGAGCACCACCGCGGTCAACCTCGCGCTTGCGCTCGCGGCCGAGGGCGCGAGCGTCGGCGTGCTCGATGCCGACATCTACGGCCCCTCGCAGCCGATCATGCTCGGCATCCGCGGCCGCCCGGAATCGCGCGACGGAAAGCACCTGGAGCCAATGGAGGGGCACGGCATCCAGGCCATGTCGATCGGCTTCCTGGTTGACCCGGACACGCCCATGGTGTGGCGCGGTCCGATGGTGACCCAGGCGCTCGAGCAGCTTCTCAACGAGACCAAGTGGCGGGACATCGATTACCTGGTGGTGGACCTGCCGCCCGGGACCGGCGACATCCAGTTGACGCTCGCGCAGCGCGTGCCGGTGACCGGCGCGATCATCGTGACCACACCCCAGGACATCGCGCTGATCGACGCCCGCAAGGGACTGAAGATGTTCGAGAAGGTCGGCATCCCCATCCTCGGCATCGTCGAGAACATGTCGCTTCATGTCTGCCCCAAGTGCGGGCACGAGGAGCGCATCTTCGGCGCGGGCGGAGGGGAGCGGATGGGCAAGGACACCGGGGTCGAGCTGCTGGGCGCGCTGCCTCTCGATACCGCCATCCGCGAGCAGGCCGATTCCGGCAAGCCGACGCTAGTCTCCGACCCCGACGGGCGGGTCGCCCAGATCTACAAGAGCATCGCGCGCCGCGTGGCGGTCAAGGTCGCCGACAAGGCGCAGGACCATTCGGCGGCGTTTCCCAAGATCGTCATCCAAAATACATAGCCATCAGCGTTCAGCCATCGGCTGTCGGCCGAGATGTTGTGGCCATGCCGCGCTAGAATGGCCCGAGGCTGTACGCTGGTAGCTGATAGCTAAGACCTGATAGCTGAGAGCTGACGAATGTCCATCAAGTCCGATCGCTGGATCCGGCGCATGGCGCTCGAGAAGCGCATGATCGAGCCGTTCGAGCCCGGACAGATCAAGGAGGTGAACGGCCACAGGTTGGTGTCCTACGGCACCTCGAGCTACGGCTACGACATCCGCTGCTCGGACGAATTCAAGCTCTTCACCAACATCAACACGACCATCGTCGACCCCAAGAACTTCGACCCGAACTCGTTCGTGGACGTGAAGGGCGACATCTGCATCATCCCGCCAAACTCCTTCGCGCTCGCCCGCACCGTCGAATACTTCCGGGTCCCCCGCAACGTGCTGATCCTGTGCCTGGGAAAGTCGACCTACGCCCGCTGCGGCATCATCGTGAACGTGACGCCCCTGGAGCCGGAGTGGGAGGGCTACGTGACCCTCGAGTTCTCGAACACGACGCCGCTCCCGGCCAAGATCTACGCCAACGAGGGGGTGGCGCAGGTGATCTTCCTGGAAGCCCAGGCGGACGACATCTGCGAGACCTCCTACAAGGACCGCGGCGGCAAGTATCAAGGGCAGCGCGGCGTGACGCCTCCGAAGGTTTGATGCCTGCGAGCGGAACGGCGCGAGCGCGCGTCATTCCGATTGTTGCGTCACCGACACGCGCGCGGAATTTTTTCGGAGAAACCGGAAAAAACTCTTGATTCCTGGTACCGCGGCCCTATAATTTCCCGAGGTTTTCATTTTTTCGAGTCGCGAGCGGGGGTTTTGAACGACAAACCATGACAGATGGAAGTAATTTCCGCCCTGAGGCGGACGCGGCTGCCGGGCGCTTGCCCGAATCCTAGATCTCGAGGAGACCTTTGATGGCCGTGCGCCCAGTCGCCCAGAATCCGCAGTCCGCACCCACCCCCGAACCCGAACAGTCCCAACTCTTCGATACCCATCCCGAAGTCCGCCTGGACTTCAAGCACGTCCGCAAATCGCTCAAACAGGGCTACACCAGGCCGTTCCTGCTGGTTGACACCGGCATCGTTCGCACCAAGGTCCGCCGCTTCAAGTCCGCCATGCCGCGGGTCAATCCGCATTACGCGGTCAAGGCCAACCCCGATCCCCGGGTGCTGAAGACCCTGATCGAGGAGGGCGCGGGCTTCGAAATCGCCTCCATTGCCGAGCTCGACCTCTTGCTCGAGCTCGGGGTGTCGGCCGCGGAGGTCTATTACAGCAACCCGGTGAAGTCGCAGGCCTACATCGAGTACGCCGCCGCAAAAGGCGTGGAATGGTTCGTTCTGGACAGCGTCGAGGAGCTGAGGAAGATCCACGGCATCAAGCCCGACGCGAAGCTCTATGTCCGCATCGAGGCCCCCAACGTCGGCAGCGACTGGCCGCTGACGGGCAAGTTCGGCATGAAGGCGCAGGAAGTGGACGCAATCGTCGCCGAGGCGGTAGCGCTCAAGGCCGATCTCGCGGGCGTCACCTTCCACGTCGGCTCCCAGTGCCGCAACCCGGAGAACTGGCGGGTAGGCATACAGGGCGCCAAGCGGGCGTTCAAGAAGATGCGCCTGGCGGGCCTCAAGCCGCGGCTGCTCAATATCGGCGGCGGCTTTCCCGTGCGCCACGTCAAGCCCATCCCCTCGATCGAGAAGATCGCCGAGGTGGTCAACCACTCCCTGCGGGACGTGCCGCAGAACGTGCGGGTGATGGCCGAGCCGGGGCGCTACTTCGTGTCGGATGCCGGCTACTTCGTCTGCCGCGTGGTCGGTACCGCGACCCGCGCCGGGAAGCGCTGGATGTACTGGGATGCGGGCGTCTTCGGCGGCGTCATCGAGACGACCGAGGGGCTGCGCTACGACGTGCAGACCGACCGCACTGGCAAGCTCATCCCCTGGAACATCGCCGGGCCGACCTGCGATTCGGTGGACGTCTGCATGCGGGATGAGCTGTTTCCCGAGGACCTGCGGGAGGGGGACTTCATCTACATCGCCAACGCCGGCGCCTACACCACCGCCTACGCCAGCACGTTCAACGGCTTCCCGCTGCCGGAGGTTCGCGTCATCTGACCCGACCCGCGCTCCGGTAAAAAGCGGGCTGCGGCCCGCTTTTTTGTTGGCCGGCGGCGAGCCGGCTACGTCCGGATGCGCTCATAGGTCACGCAGCGAAAGGGGTAACGATGCCGCGCGTCGGCGGCGAACGATTGGGCGGTCACCTCGCGCCAGTCGCCGGCGGCAAAGTCAGGCATGCGGGTGTCCCCCGCGACCTCGGCTTCGACCGTCGTGAGATAGAGCCGCCCGGCGCGCCCGAGTGCCTGCGCATAGAGTTCGGCGCCTCCGATCACGAAGATCTCGTCGTCGGGCCCGCAGGCGGCGATCGCCTCGTCGAGGGAGTAGGCGACCGTCGCGCCGGGCACCCGGTAGCCACGCTGGCGCGTCACGATCACGGTGGTGCGGCCCGGCAGCAGGCGCCCGATCGATTCCCAGGTCTTGCGGCCCATGATGATGTGATGGCCGAGGGTCAGGCGCTTGAAGCGCTTCAGCTCCTCCGGCAGGTGCCAGGGGATGCCGCCGTCGGCGCCAATCACGCGATTACGCGCCATGGCCACGATTATCGAAATGCGGGGGCATTTCGCGGTTTCGAGTTTCCAGTTTCGAGTTTCCAGTTAGGCCCAACTCCTTCAGCTTGTCGCGTATCTACAAGTGGCTTAATCCTTCTACTCGAAACTCGCAACTCGCAACTCGAAACTACGGTTGTTACACGGCGATGGGCGCCTTGATGGCGGGATGGGGATCGTAGTTCTCGAGCGTGAAGTCCTCGTACCTGAACGCGAAGAGGTCCTTCACCGCCGGGTTGAGCCTCATCGCGGGAAGCCGCCGCGGGCTGCGCGCAAGCTGCTCGCGCGCCTGCTCGAGATGGTTGAGGTAGAGGTGGGTGTCGCCGAAGGTGTGCACGAAGTCGCCGGCTTTCAGGCCGCACACCTGCGCCACCATCAGGGTGAGCAGCGCGTAGGATGCGATGTTGAACGGCACGCCGAGGAAAAGATCCGCGCTCCGCTGATAGAGCTGGCACGAGAGGCGCCCCTGCGCCACGTAGAACTGGAAGAACGCGTGGCAGGGCAGCAGCGCCATCTTCGGCAGGTCGGCGACGTTCCACGCCGAGACGATCAGGCGCCGCGAGTCGGGGTGCTTCCGGATCTGCTCGATGATCTGGCTCACCTGGTCGATGTGGCGGCCGTCCGGCGCCGGCCACGAGCGCCACTGATAGCCATACACCGGCCCCAGCTCCCCGCTCGCATCGGCCCACTCGTCCCAAATGGTGACGCCGTGGTCCCGCAGGTAGCGGGTATTAGTGTCGCCCTTCAGAAACCACAGCAGCTCGTGGACGATGGACTTGAGGTGCACCTTCTTGGTGGTGAGCAGCGGGAATCCCGCGCCGAGTTCGAAGCGGAGCTGCGCGCCGAAGATGGAAAGCGTCCCGGTGCCGGTGCGATCGCTCTTGCGCGCGCCGTGCTCGAGCACGTGCCGCATCAGGTCGAGGTATTGGCGCATTAGCGCAGGATTGAGGATTGAGGATTGAGGATTGAGCGCATCAGCAGCGACCCCATTGCGCTTGATTCTAGTTGATTTCGCGGGGGTAGGGCTGCTTCAGCATCCACTTCGCGATCGCGTCCACCGTGTCGCCTTCCCTGCCGAGGAAGCCGTGCGGGCTCAATTCCTCGCAGGGCTTCGATTGCGGCGGCGGCCCGCCGGAGACCGCTATCACCGGGTAGCGGTCCGCAAGCCGCTTCGCCGCCGGATAGGGATTGGGTTCGCAGCCGTCGTCAACGTGGTGAACGAATAACAGGGGGGACGGGATCGACGAAAAATCAAAACCGCTCAATCCCGGCCGCCGCCGGGTGGCCAAGAAAGTCGTCGCGGTCAGCACCACGCCGTCGACGCCGGGGCCGAGGCGCTTCCCGGCGGAAGCGGCGGAAATCGTGCCGCGGCTGGTGCCCACGAGAAACACCGGCAGGCCGGGAAAGCGCCGCCTGAGGTCCGCCACCACCCGCCCGATGTCTTCAGCGTGCGCGCTGCCCAGGCGGAACTCGTCCTCCATGCCGCTGGACTGGTCGGACGGAGCGGCAATCACCGCGGCAACGATGCCATTCCCGGTGAACAGCCGCCGCGAGCGCACGAGATAGTTTCCCCCGTCGAGCAGGGCGCGGGCGGCCTCGCGCTCGAGATCGACTTTGCCCGCGCCGCCCGGAAAGAGCACCGCCACTGCCCGTGTTTTGCCTGCCGGCGGGGATGACAGCAGATAGGATTGCGTGACGTCCCCGCGCGTGGACAGGCTGACGATGTCCTCCGCCGGCGAAGCCCCCGAAAAAGCCAGTGCGAGCGCAAACAGGAGACGCACCATCCGCGCGATTGTACTCCGGTCGCACCGCGGCTATTGACAGGACCTTGAGCCAACGCCGGCGCTCGGGGATTTCCCGGGGGTTATAATCCGCGCTCTTTCCGATCACGGGCGCGGGGACTCTTCATGCTGGCCAGGCTGGAGCAGAGCGCGGCGCCGCTTTCCGCGCACGATCTGAAGCGCGCAAGGCACGCGCTCATGGTATTGCCGAAAGTGGAATCGCTCGATGCCTTGAGCGGTGTGCCCGCGGTCGATGTGCTATCGGCCGCGCTCTCCCGGCGGGCGAAGAAGGTTGCGGAGCTCGTCCAGACGCCGCTCGCCACCGATCTCGCACATGGCACCCTCGCTTCGTGGGTCATGGTGGACCCGTCGCGATCGGTATTCGAACGGCAGACCATTCTGCGCAAGGGTCTGCAGGCGCTGCTCGCCGAAAACCCCGGGGAACTCGCGATCGCCGTATTCGGGCCGGCGGGCGCGCGGCGCGGGGCCGCGGAGCTCGCCGTCTACTCGGCATGGGTCAACGGCGCGCGGCTGCCCGAGCGCAAGAAAAAGCCCGCGGGTGCATTGCGGGCGATCAGGATGCACGGTCACGCGTCGGCAAATGCGTTCGCCGAGCGGCGCGCTGCCGCAGAGGCAAACGTGCTCGCCCGGGAGCTTACGGTGCTGCCGCCGAACGAGCTGACGCCGGGGAGCTATCGCAAGCGCGTGCGCGAGCTTGCCCGGCAGCGGGGCTGGCGGCACGAGGAATACGACGTCGGGCGCCTGCGCAAAATGGGCGCCGGCGCCTTCGTCGCGGTGGCGCAGGGGAGTGCGGAAGCGGACGCGGCGATCGTGCACCTGACCTATCGCCACCCGCGGGCGAAGAAATCGCTCGCGCTGGTCGGCAAGGGCATCTGCTTCGACACCGGTGGGCACAACCTCAAGACTGCGCGCTCGATGCAGGGCATGTACAAGGACATGAACGGCTCGGCCGTGGCGCTCGGCATCCTCACGGCGGCGGCGGCGATGAAGCTGCCGGTGCGGCTCGATTGCTGGATGGCGATCGCGCGCAACGACATCGGCCCCCGCGCCTACCTCCAGAGCGAGGTGATCACGGCCTTGAACGGCACCACCATCGAGATTGTGCACACCGACGCCGAGGGGCGGATGGTGCTGGCCGACGCGCTGGCGCTGGCGGCGCGCGCGAAGCCGGACCTGATCGTGGACTTTGCGACCCTCACGGGCAGCATGCACGTTGCGCTTGGCGAGCGCTTCAGCGGCGTGTTCGCGACGAGCGAGGCGCTGGCGCGGGCGGCGCTTACCGCCGCGGCCGCGAGCGGCGAGCGCGTGTGCGTGTTTCCGCAGGACGAGGACTACGACGAAGAACTGGAAAGCGCGATCGCCGATGTAAAGCAGTGCACGATGGAGGGCGGCGGCGACCATATCCTCGCCACGCGCTTCCTCAGGCGTTTCGTGGGCGATACGCCCTGGCTGCACATGGACCTGTCAGCGGCGAAGTGCAAGGGCGGCCTCGGCGCGGTCGCGACCGAGATCAACGGCTTCGGCGTCGCCTGGGGCATCGAGTTCCTGAAGACAGTGCTCGGTTAACCGCGCCCGCGGTTCTTGTCCCACACGTAGCGCACGAAGCGCTGCCAGCGGTTTTGCGGCTGCGCGAGCTTGTTGTGCTGCTTGCCCGCGGCCTGGTCGCGCGCGTGGCCCTTTTTCACGAGCTCGTGCAGCTCGCGCATCGTCATGCCCCCGGGGCCTTTCTTCCTGTCCGAATCGGGTTTCTCAGCCATCGCAGCGTGCCGGTACAGAATGCCCCTATGTTAAACTTGTCTTTGAATTATTTCGAGTTTTTTGAGAGCCGGCGGTGTCGGGAAACACTCTGGGCAAGCTCTTCTGCGTGACTTCCTTCGGGGAGAGCCACGGGCCCGCGATCGGCTGCGTGGTGGACGGCTGTCCCCCCGGGCTCGAGCTCGCGGAAGCCGACATCCAGCCCGAGCTCGACCGCCGCAAGCCCGGCACTTCGCGCCACGTGACGCAGCGGCGCGAGGAGGACACGGTCGAGATCCTCTCCGGCGTGTTCGAGGGGAGGACCACCGGCACGCCGGTCGCGCTCCTCATCCGCAACGTGGATGCGCGGAGCAAGGACTACACGAAGATCAAGGACCTGTTCCGGCCGGGGCACGCCGACTATACCTACCTCCAGAAGTACGGTGTTCGCGACTACCGGGGCGGGGGACGGCAATCGGCGCGCGAGACCGCGGTGCGCGTCGCGGCGGCGGCGATTGCGAAGAAGTGGCTGCGCGAGAAGTACGGCGTCGCGGTCCGCGGCTGCATGGCGCAGCTCGGCCCGATCGAGATTCCGTTCAAGTCGTGGGACGCGGTGAATGGAAATCCGTTCTTCGCGGCCAACGCGGAGATCGTGCCGCAGCTCGAAGAATTCATGGACCGGTTGCGCAAGTCGGGGGATTCCTGCGGCGCACGCATCACCACGGTCGCCTCGGGCGTTCCCGTGGGCTGGGGCGAGCCGGTCTACGACAAGCTCGACGCCGATCTCGCCTATAACATGATGAGCATCAACGCCGTGAAGGGCGTCGAGATCGGCGCCGGATTCCGCGCGGTCGCGCAGAAGGGCACCGAGCACTCCGACGAGATGTCGCCCCAGGGATTTCTCTCCAACAACGCGGGCGGCATCCTCGGCGGCATCTCGACCGGCCAGGACATCGTGGTGACCGTCGCGGTGAAGCCCACCTCCAGCATCCGGCTTCCGCGGCGGACGATCGACACCGCCGGCAAGCCGGCGGTCATCGAGACCCACGGCCGGCACGACCCGTGCGTGGGCATCCGCGCGACGCCGATCTGCGAGGCGATGATGGCGTTGACGCTGATCGACCACGCCCTGCGCCACCGCGCGCAGAACGCCGAGGTCGCGAGTGGGACGCCGCGCATACCCGCGCAGGCGCCCGCCGAAGTGATCGCCAAGCTTCGCGCCGCGGCGGCGGTCGAGAACCCCGATCCCGACGAGGCGTAAGGGCGCCGCGTGATGCGCGCCGTGCCGCACCAGCAGCTTGCCGGGTTCTACTTCTTCTATTTCGCCCACATCGGCGCGTTCGCGCCCTTTTTCGCTGTGTATCTGGACAGCGTCGGCCTCTCCGCGGCAGAAATCGGCACGGTGATGGCGCTGCCGCTGGTCACCCGCGCCCTGGCGCCGTACCTTTGGGGCTGGCTCGCCGACGCAGCGGGTCGCCGCCTGGGGTTGGTGCGCGCGACCCTGCTGGTTGGGCTTGCGTGCTGGCTGGGCCTGTTCGTGTCCGCGACCTTCCTTTGGATCTGCATGGTGGTGCTGGCGGCGGGTTTCTTCCTGAGCGCGGCGCTGCCGGTGGTGGAAGCGGCCACGCTGACCCATCTCGGCGAGCACACCGGCCGCTACGGCGCGATCCGGCTGTGGGGGTCGATCGGCTATATCGTCGCGGTGGTCGGAGTCGGCTACGCCCTCGACTTTTTTCCGGTGCGCGCGCTGCTGTGGATCGTGGCCGCGTCGCTGCTGGGAACGCTCGCGTTCGCGGCGCTCGTGCCGGAAGCGCGACACGCCGAAGCGGCGGCGGACACGCAGCCTATCGGAGAGGTCCTGCGACGCCCCGTGGTGGTCGCGCTGATCGCGGCGTGCGCCCTGATGGCGATCGCGCACGGACCGTACTACACGTTCTACTCGATACACCTCGTGGACCATGGCTACAGCACGGGATTGACCGGCTGGCTGTGGGGGCTCGGCGTCATCTGCGAGATAGCGATCTTTCTGTGGCTGCCGCGCATCTACGCGGCGTTCACGCTGCGCGGCATCCTCATCGCGAGCTTTGCGCTGGCGGCGGTGCGCTTCCTTCTCATCGGCTGGGGCGCCGGGAGCCTCGTCCTGCTCGCCCTTGCCCAGACGCTCCACGCAGCGAGCTTCGGCTCGTTTCATGCCGCCGCGATCGGCATCGTCCACCGGCTCTTTCGCGGCCGCCACCAGGCGCGCGGCCAGGCGATCTACGGCAGCCTCACGTTCGGCGTTGGCGGCACGCTCGGCGCGCTCGCGAGCGGCGCTCTGTGGGACCGCGCCGGAGCCGAGTTCACGTTTTCCGCCGCCGCGGCGTGCGCGTTCGCCGGCATGCTGCTCATCGTATGGAAACTGAAACTGGAAAACGGTGAGCGGAAATACCGCGAGAGCTGATTACGCGGTGAGCGGGAATTTCCACAAGAACAGTGAGGCCAATTTATCGATTTCCGCTTACTGCTTACTGACCACTTCTGTGCAATAATCCAAAGTTTCCATGAGGTTACGCAACGAATGACGACCCGCACGCTCTACGACAAATTGTGGGAGAGCCACGTCGTGCACGAGGAGCGCGATGGCGCGACGCTGCTCTACATCGACCGCCATCTCGTGCACGAGGTCACCAGCCCGCAGGCGTACGAGGGCCTGAAGCTCGCCGGCCGCAAGCCGTGGCGAGTGGATTCCATCGTCGCGACCGCCGATCACAACACGCCGACGCGCAACTGGGAAAAGGGCATTGCGGGCATCGCCGACCCGGTGTCGCGGCTGCAGGTCGAGACGCTCGACCGGAACATCAAGGAATACGGTGCCCGCGTCTATTTTCCGTTTCTCGACAAGCAGCAGGGCATCGTGCACGTGATCGGACCGGAGCA
Source organism: Betaproteobacteria bacterium (assembly GCA_020028375.1). Taxonomy (GTDB): domain Bacteria; phylum Pseudomonadota; class Gammaproteobacteria; order Burkholderiales; family SG8-41; genus SG8-41. The sequence continues at coordinate 12,843 of JAHZNX010000018.1, forward strand.
GGGCGCGACGCTGCCCGGCATGACGCTGGTGTGCGGGGACTCGCATACCAGCACGCACGGCGCGCTGGGCTGCCTCGCCTTCGGCATCGGCACCAGCGAGGTCGAGCACGTGCTCGCGACGCAGTGCCTGGTGATGAAGAAGACCAAGTGCATGAACATCGTGGTCGAGGGCGCGCTCGGCCGCGGCATCACCGCCAAGGACGTCATCCTCGCGATCATCGGGAAGATCGGCAGCGCCGGGGGCACCGGCTACACCATCGAGTACACCGGCGCCGCGATCCGCGCGCTCTCGATGGAGGGCCGCATGACTCTCTGCAACATGTCGATCGAGGCGGGCGCCCGCGCCGGCATGGTGGCGGTGGACGAGAAGACGATCGAGTACGTCAAGGGCCGGCCGCTCGCCCCCAAGGGGCCGATGTGGGAGCAGGCAGAGGCGTACTGGCGAACGCTCGCAAGCGACCCCGGCGCGCGCTTCGACAAGGTGGTGACGCTCGACGCAGGAAGCATCGAGCCCCAGGTCACCTGGGGCACCAACCCGCAGATGGTGACGACGGTCGGCGGCAAGGTGCCCGATCCCGCGCAGGAAAAGGACCCGGTGCAGCGCGAATGGATCACGCGCGCGCTGAAGTACATGAACCTCAAGCCCAACACGCCGATCACGGAGATCCGGCCGGACAAGGTGTTCATCGGCGCCTGCACCAATTCGCGCATCGAGGATCTGCGCATCGCGGCGCAGGTGGTGAAGGGCAGGAAGGTCGCGGACAGCGTCAAGCTCGCGATCGTGGTGCCGGGGTCCGGACGGGTGAAGCGGCAGGCCGAGCAGGAGGGCCTCGACAGGATCTTCATCGCAGCCGGCTTCGAATGGCGGGAGCCGGGCTGCTCGATGTGCCTCGGCATGAACGACGATCAGCTGTCGCCCGGCGAGCGCTGCGCCTCGACGTCGAACCGCAACTTCGAAGGCCGGCAGGGCCCTGGGGGCAGGACCCACCTGATGAGCCCGGCGATGGCTGCGGCCGCGGCGATCGCGGGGCATTTCGTCGACGTGCGCACCTTCAACTGACCGCCAGGACCGTCATGGAGCGATTTATCCGCAGCGAGGGATTGGTGGCGCCGATGGACCGCGCCAACGTGGACACCGACGCGATCATCCCCAAGCAGTACCTGAAGTCGATCAAGCGCACCGGCTACGGGCCGAACCTGTTCGACGAGTGGCGCTATCTCGACCACGGCGAGCCGGGCATGGACCACTCGAAGCGCCCGCTCAACCCAGATTTCGTGCTGAACCAGCCGCGCTATCGCGGTGCCACCGTGCTCCTCGCGCGCGAGAACTTCGGCTGCGGCTCCTCGCGCGAGCACGCGCCATGGGCGTTGCTGCAATACGGCTTCCAGTCCGTGATCGCGCCGAGCTTTGCCGACATCTTCTACACGAACAGCTTGAAGAACGGGCTGCTGCTGATCCGGCTCGACGCGAAAATCGTCGACCGGTTGTTCAATGAAGCCCTGGGCGCCGAGGGCTACCGCCTCGCGGTGGATCTCGAGCGCCAGACGGTGACGACTCCCGGCGGCGAGAGCTTCAGCTTCGACATCGACCCGTTCGCGAAGCATTGCCTTCTGAACGGAATCGACGAGATCGGGCTCACGCTCGAGCACGCGGACAGGATCAAGGCGTTCGAAGCCAAGCTGCGAGAACGCCAGCCCTGGCTCTTCTAAATGAAGATCGCGATACTGGCCGGTGACGGCATCGGGCCGGAAGTCGTGGCGCAGGCGATGAAGGTGCTTAAGGTCCTGGCGCGCGACGGGCTCAAGCTTGAACTGGAGGAAGCGCCGTTCGGCGGCGCCGGCGTGGACGCGCACGGAGATCCGCTGCCGGAACCGACGCTCAAGCTCGCGCGTGCCGCGGACGCGGTGCTGTGCGGCGCAGTCGGCGGGCCGAAATACGATGCGCTACCGCGGCCGCAACGGCCGGAGCAGGGGATATTGCGGATCCGCAAGGAACTCGGTCTGTTCGCGAACCTGCGCCCGGTCGTCCTCTACCCGGAGCTCGTGGGGGCGTCGAGCCTCCGGCCCGAAATCGTGTCGGGACTCGATATCCTGATCGTGCGTGAGCTCACCGGCGACATTTATTTCGGCGAGCCGCGCGGCCGGCGCACCCATGCGAGCGGCGCGCGCGAAGGCTACGACACCATGCGCTACTCGGAACCCGAGATTCGCCGTATCGCCGAAACGGGCTTCGCCGCGGCAATGAAGCGCAGCCGCCGGCTCACCTCGGTGGACAAGGAGAACGTGCTCGAGACGAGCCGCCTGTGGCGCGAGGTCGTGAGCGATGTCGGCGGGCACTACCCGCAGGTCGAGCTCACCCACATGTACGTGGACAACGCGGCGATGCAGCTCGTGCGCGCGCCCCGTCATTTCGACGTGATCGTCACCGGCAACATGTTCGGCGACATCCTGTCGGACGAAGCGTCCATGCTGACCGGCTCGATCGGCATGCTGCCCTCGGCATCTCTCGACGCGAACTCCAAGGGGCTCTATGAGCCGACGCACGGTTCGGCGCCGGACATCGCCGGCCGCAACGTCGCGAACCCGCTCGCGACGATACTCTCCGTGGCGATGATGCTGCGTTACACCTTCG
>JAHZNX010000157.1 GCA_020028375.1 Betaproteobacteria bacterium
TCGTCAGCCCCTTCGACTTCGCTCAGGACAGGCGTCAGTCGTCACTAGTACTTGGTGACGAGTCCGCGCTGGCTCGAATAGTAGGCGGCGAGGTCCTCGACGTCGCGCTGCGAGAGATTCGCGACGAGGGGCGCCATGACCGGGCTCTTGCGCGCGCCCGACTTGTAGTCCGTCAGCGCCTTCAGCAGGTAATCGTAGTGCTGGCCCGCGATCTTCGGGAAATCGGGCGCCGGGCTGTTGCCATCCGGGCCGTGGCACGCGACGCAGGTCTGGGATTTCCTCTTGCCGGCATCGGCGTCGCCGGCAAGCGCGGGCGCGCTCGCCGCGATGGTCAGGGTGCACGCGGCAACGAGGATTCTGTTCATCATGGTTATCCTCACTTGGCCGCGGACTTCATGGAATCGGAGGCGTAATACGCCGCGAGGTCGGCCATGTCTTGATCCGACAGTCCCGCCGCGATCGCGCGCATCGTCGGGTGGGTGCGGTTGCCGGCCTTGTATTCCTGCAGCGCCTTGACGAGGTAGGCGGCGTGCTGGCCGCCGAGCTTGGGCACGTGGTAGACCTCGGGAAACACGGTCTTGTAGCCCCCGATGCCGTGGCAGCCGATGCACATCGAGGTCTTCTTCTTGCCCGCGGCCGGATCGCCTTCGGCCGCCGGCGCGCCATCGGCTCACTCGGTAACCGTTTCCCGCGCCGCCGGCATGCCTTGCGCGCGATAGCCACGCAGCATCGCGCGTATGATAATGATGCCGCCGACGAGCAACGCGAGCACCAGGAACGCGAAACTGATGGACTGCAACCACGCCATGGTCTGCGGCGCAAGGTCCATCCGGCCGAGCTGCGTGAGGTAGACCGGCACCACCAGGCCGCGGCTGACCGCCACGATCAGCATGATCGCGGCCATCACGACCTTGATCATGAAGGGTTTCACGAAGGTGGTACCGAAGCGCCCAGCACGTACATCATGCCCGGCACGCCGATGAAGCCGCCGACCGCGATCGTGGACGCCAGCAAGCCGGTCGCGAAACCGAGCGGCAACGTGAACAGGGCCGACACCCGGATGTTGGCCGTCTTGAAATGCATCATGGTTCCGGGGATCTCCACCGACTGCACCCAGCGCGCCAGCGGCGACGCCTGTTCGCGCGCATCGGTTTCGCCCGAGCGATAGACTTTGAGCGCATCGCGCAGCACAATAGCGCCGACGATAGCCAGCACGACGACGAAGGCAAGGCTCACGTACAAGTTCGATCCGGCTTCACCGAAGTCCTGCTTGATCTGGTTCTGAAAGTCGGCACCGACCCACACGCCGACGGAAGCCGAAGCCGCCATCACCAGGCCCAGCTTGACGTCAACCTGGCCGAATTTGTGGCGCCGGTGGGCGCCGACCAGCGCCTTGGGAAACTTGTGGCACAGGTTGCTCGCCACCGCGACGACGCCCGGCACCCCCATGCTCATCATGGCCGGCGTCAGCACGAACGCGCCGCCCGATCCGATGAACGCGGTGAATGCGCCGTGCGCAAACGAGAACACGAACGCCGCGATTACCGGCAGAGCCGGGTACCAGCCATCGGTGCGCGTGAAGGCCGCCAGAATCTCCCGTTCGTACATATACAGCAGAAGATAGAGCGAGCCTGAGACGATGCCTGATGCGATCAACTGCGGATAGGGTTTGGAGCGTTCCACGCCATTCGGCCTCACACCGAATCATAGCAAATGCGCGGCGACCGCACGTCCGCGCCGCTATAATGAGCGCTCCCGCAATGGCCCACCGCCTCACGAAAATCTACACCCGCACCGGCGACGGCGGCACGACCGGCCTCGCCGATCGCTCGCGCGTTCCGAAGGATGCACCGCGCATCGAGGCGATCGGCGCCGTGGACGAGCTGAACAGCACGCTCGGCGTGTTGCTCGCGGAAGCCCTCCCGGACGCGCTGCGCGCCAGTCTCGATGGTGTCCAGAACGACCTTTTCGACCTCGGCGGGGAACTGAGCGTTCCCGGCCACGCCATCATGAGCAAGTCCCACGTCGAGCGGCTCGAACGCGATCTCGACCACTTCAACGCCGATCTTTCTCCGCTCCGGGACTTCATCCTCCCCGGTGGCTCGCGCGCGGCGGCGCTCGCCCACGCCGCCCGCACGGTGTGCCGCCGCGCGGAACGGCGGCTCACCACGCTTGCCCGAAAACAGAAAGTCGCGCCGGCGCTGCGGAGCTATCTCAACCGTCTTTCCGACCTCCTCTTCGTCATCGCGCGCGCTCTCAACCGGGCGGCAGGCCGCCCGGACGTGCTGTGGCAGCAGGGAAAGAACCGGTGAATCGCCCCGCTCCCGACGCCCTGGCTGCCCGGCTCGCCGAGCTGCTGGCCCAGGCGGCACTCAAGAACCAGCGGGCTTTTGCCGATCTCTACCGGCTGACCTCACCGAAACTGTACGGGGTCGCGCTACGTATATTGAGGAGACAGGACTGGGCCGAGGAGGTCCTGCAGGAATGCTACGTCAGCATCTGGAACCATGCCGGTAATTACGCCGTCCAGAAGAGCGCGCCGCTCACCTGGATGACCAGCATCGTGCGCAACCGTTCGCTCGACTGGCTGCGCCGGCCCCGGCAGGAGGCGACAGGGGAGGAATACGACATCGCGGCGGAGGCGTGGCAGGACGACTCGCCGGGGCCGATGGAGCACCTCTTGGCCTCCAGCGAGGCAGCCGCCCTGGCACGCTGCCTGCAGCAGCTGGAAGGGAAGCAGCGGCAGAGCATCATGCTCGCGTTCTTCCACGGATTGAGCCATTCGGAGCTCGCGGGCCACATGCAGCAGCCGCTCGGCACGGTGAAGACCTGGGTCCGCCGCGGCCTCGAACGCCTCAAAGGCTGCCTCGGCGCGGCCGCCGGAACGTGAACTAGGGAAAATGGCCACCTACAGAGATCCGCAACTGCGCGACAGGCTCGCCGCCGAATACGTGGTGGGAACGCTGCGCGGCCGCGCCCGCGCGCGCTTCGACGCGCTGCAGCGCTACGACCCGGAGCTGCGGCGGATCGTCGCGGAGTGGGAGGCGCGTTTGACTCCGCTTGCCGCGGCGGCCGGCGAGATCGCGCCGCCGGCGCGCCTCTGGCACGCGGTGGCAAAGCGCATTACCGGGGCCGCGCGCGGCCCCGGCGCTTGGGGGGGTCTCGCGTTCTGGCGCGGGCTGGCGGTCACCAGCACCGCGTTCGTGCTGATCCTCGCCGCCTTCATCGGCGTCGCGCCGCGCCCGGAGCCGCCGATGGCGATGGTCGCCGTGATGAACGATGACCGGGGGCAGCCCGCTCTGGTGGTATCGTGGCCGCCGATGAAGGCGATGCGCGACCCCTACGTCCGGGTCAAGGTCGTCCAGGAGCATCCCGTCATGGCGCCCGGCACGACTTGGGAAATGTGGATGCTGCCCGGAGCCAAGGACGCGCCGGTCTCGCTGGGGCTGATCAGCACCGACTCCGATCAGACCATGAGGCTCCGGCCCGCGCTCGCGAGCAGGATGGAGGGCGCGTGGGGGCTGGCGATGAGCGTCGAGCCCAAGGGCGGCTCGCCTACAGGGGCACCGACCGGTCCGGTGATCTTCAGGGGGCAATGCGTCAAGATTCTGTGACGACTGACGCCTGTCCTGAGCGAAGTCGAAGGGGCTGACGACCGACGCATCATGAAGAAATCGATCATTATTTTCGTAATCGGGGGGTTGTTGGGCACGGCGGCGGGATTCGCGCTCGGAATCTTCGTCTATCCCTATATCTTTCTGGCGGACATCGTTGCTGCGGACAAGGTGGAGGACAAGGCGGCGCGAACGATCGTTGCGACCGGCATGTTCATCCATGCCAATCCCCGGGATCCCATCCACTACGGCAAGGGCAAACTCGCCGTGTACCAGGACCTCGTGCACCTCGACAGCGACTTCGAGGTCGGACCGGGGCCCAAGTTCCACGTCTACCTCGTGCCGGAGGCGAACGTCGTCCCCTCCACGAATGTCTCCCGCACCATGTACGTCGACCTCGGACGGCTCAAAGCCTTCAAGGGCAGCCAGAACTACCCGGTGCCCGCCGGCGTGGACCTGAGGAAGTACGGCAGCGTCGTGATCTGGTGCGAGCAGTTCGGCGTGCTGATCTCCCCTGCTGCCCTGAAGTTCCAATGAACATCAGGCACACCGGCGGCTGCCACTGCGGCCGGGTGCGCTTCGAGGTGCTGGCACCCGCGCGGATCCGAGTGTCGGAGTGCAACTGCTCGATCTGCAGCAAGTCCGGCTACCTGCACCTGGTGGTTCCCGCCGATCGGTTCACGCTTCTGAGCGGCCGCGAAACGTTGACCTCCTACACCTTCAACACCGGCGTCGCAAGACACCTGTTCTGCTCGGTGTGCGGCATCAAGTCCTTCTACGTGCCGCGCTCGCACCCGGACGGGTTCAGCGTCAACGCGCGCTGCCTCGACCCCGGTACCGTCGAGGACATGGTGATCACGCAGACCGACGGGCGGAACTGGGAAAAGCAGTATCCCGCGGGGCGCGGCGAGTTTCGCGAATAAGAGCTGAACCGCACGGGGAAGCGGCTATTTGCGGTTGCGTCGTACTTCATCCAGCGCGGAGCACACCGCCCGCGCCCCCTCCACGATGCGCGGCGTCTGGCGCTGGATGTGGTCGGGATTGATATGGAAGGCCGGTAACCCGCGCAGCGGCTCCACCGCCGTCTCGCGCCAGCGAGCAGCAAATTCCTGCTCCCCGCCCGCCGAGCCGCCGCCGAGAACCACCTCGGGCTTCGCCGCGATGACCGCTTCCAGCGCGACGTTGGGTGTCAACTGGGCGACGTCCGCGAAGACGTTCTCGCCGCCACACAGCGCGATCACGTCGCTGATCATGTGCGCGCCGTTCACGGTGAGCAGCGGCCGGTGCCAGATCAGGTAGAACACGCGCACCTTGCCCGCGCTCGCGTAGCGGCCGCGCAACGCGTGGATCTCCCGCTCGAACTCCGAGGCCGCCTTGCCGGCGGCGGGCGACGTGCCGGCCAGCGCGCCGATCGCGTTGAGCAGGCGCGGGATGTCCGCGAGCCGGGCCGGCTCGCTCACGAACGCCGGGTAGCCGAGGCCCTCCAGCCGCCCGACGTCGGCGGCGGAATTGCCGCTCTTCCACGCCAGGATGAGATCGGGCTTGAGCGCGGCAACGCGCTCGAAATCCACGCGCGCCGCATCGCCTACCTGCGGTATCTTGCGCGCGGCCGGCGGGTAGTCGCTGAAGCGCGCGACCCCGACGAGCCGCCCGCCCGCTCCTGCGGCGAACGCGAGCTCCGCAAGGCTCGGCGCGAGCGCCACGACGCGCTGCGCCGGCGCCGCGAGCGCGATTTTCTTGCCACGGTCATCGACAACCGAAACCGGCTGCGCAAACGCCGCGCCCGCGACGAGCAAGCCGGACGCGAACGCGAAGACGTACCGAGGGAGGCGAAGCGAAACGGCGGGGTACTCCTGAGCGGCGTCGCAGGGCTCTCGGCCCTCACGCCATGATGCCGCGCTCCATGTGCTGCAGCAGCCGCGCGCTGGTCTGGCGCAGGCGCGACGACAGCATCGACACGAGCTTCACCAGCACCTTCGAGCCGAGGCTCGGATGGTCGAGGATGATCTTGGCCATGTCGTCGCGGTGCAGCACCGCGAACACGGCGGGCTCGGTGGCGACGCAGGTCGCGAAGCGCGGCTCGCCGTCGATCATGGACATCTCGCCCAGCGTCATGCCCGGACCGACGCTGGTCATGTGCTGCTGGCCGGTGTGCACGCCCTTCTTGAAGATGTCCACCGAGCCCTCGATGATGAGGAGCATGAAATCCCCGCCCTCGTTTTCGCGGATGATGGTCTCGCCCGCCTGCGCGCGGTAGACATCCATGTAGCCGGCGAGGATCGAGATGTCCTCGCGCGAGAATTCGGCGAAGAACAGCGAGCTGCCCACCAGGCTGAAGATCTCGTCGGCGATCGCCGTGCCCTTGCCAACGCGCTCCAGCGACTGCAACGAGGCCCCCCCGGGATTGGTGGCATCGAAATCGATCTGCGCCATGTCGCCGTCCCGTTCCCCGTCAAATACGGCTTCGATTCACGCCACTATATTACAGCGGCGGCGTTCCCGCTAATTTCCCCCGGTCATCACGGTCACTCGGCCTGCTGCGCCTTCAGCCGCCGCCGGCTCACCGCGTCCGCAAGCACGCCGAGGAGCTTCCTGCTGTCCTCCCAGCCGATGCAGCCGTCGGTGATGCTCATGCCGTAGACGAGCTCCTTACCCGGGACGAGGTCCTGTCGCCCCGCCTTGAGGTGGCTCTCCGCCATGATGCCGAAGATGCGCGATTCGCCTCCGGCAATCTGGCCCGCCACGTCGCGCGCCACGTCGATCTGCTTCTCCGGTTTCTTGCTCGAATTGCCGTGGCTGAAATCGATCATCAGGCGCGCGGGCACCCCGGCCTCGGACAGGCTCCGGGCGGCGGCGTCCACGCTCGCCGCATCGTAGTTGGGCTTCGCGCCTCCGCGCAGGATGATGTGGCAGTCCTCGTTGCCGGCGGTGGAGACGATCGCGGTGTGACCGCCCTTGGTCACGGCGAGGAAATGGTGCGGCGCGCTCGCCGCGCGGATCGCGTCCACCGCGATCCTCACGTTGCCGTCGGTGCCATTCTTGAAGCCCACGGGGCACGACAATCCCGAGGCGAGTTCTCGGTGTATCTGTGATTCGGTGGTGCGCGCGCCGATCGCGCCCCACGCTACCAGGTCCCCGATGTACTGCGGCGTGATCATGTCGAGAAACTCGCAGCCGACCGGCACGCCCATCTCGTCCAGGTCGAGCAGGAGGTGCCGCGCGATGCGCAGCCCGTCGTTGATGCGGAAGCTGCCGTCGAGGTCCGGATCGTTGATGAGGCCCTTCCAGCCGACGGTGGTGCGCGGCTTCTCGAAATACCCCGTGCAGGATGCGGTGGATCGCCTGCCGCGTCTCGTAGGTGATGCGCGCAGCCTTCTCCGAAGCCGGGAACTCCCGCAGCACGTGCGACGGCGGCACGAGCTCCTTGATCTCCCTGATCCGGACGTCGTCGGTGCGGTATTGCATTTTGCCTTCTGCCATAGAAATCAAGCAA
>JAHZNX010000158.1 GCA_020028375.1 Betaproteobacteria bacterium
CCACGCCGTGGAGCCGCTTGTGACGCTCCTTGATTCTCGCTTGGAGACGCACGGCTGGGGGGAATACAGACGATGTCCACCTCGCCGCGGGCAACTGAGCGCCACGGCAGGATCTCGATCGCCTTGCCGATGCCGTAGGCCCTCCACCGCGCCACGAGGGATCCATTTCATAGCTTGGATTACTGCAGTGACAGTTCATAAATACAAGGCTACTTTGGACCGGCCCGGGCATCGGCCAATTGAAAGTTTACCCCTCGGCCAATCGAAACCGTGTGGTCCGGCCAACCGAAGGAAGGTTGAGGGAATTACAGGGAAGTAAAGGGGAGGTCAGTGTGATCTGACCCACTGCCTCATGAAAAACTCGTCCAAGGTAAAACCTCAACACCCGATCGCGCATACCGGCTGCTGCCGGCATACACGAGACGCGGAGCCACCGCGATCTTACCGGCGAGTTCAATCCACCTGCGCAATCCGGCCAGATGGTCTTCGGTGATGGTTTGACCCGATTTGATCTCGATCGGCGACACCCGGTCGCCGTCCTCGCACAGCACATCCACTTCATTCCCCGCGCGATCTCTCCAGAAATACACATTCGCTGGCAACGCCTGGTTGTACCGCTTTTTCAGTAGCTCGCTGACCACCCAGGTCTCGAACAAGGCGCCACGCATGCTGTGCGTCGCAAGCTGCTCCACCGCTTGTATCCCCAGCAACCAGGCTGCCAGGCCAGGATCGTAAAAATAGAGTTTCGGCGTCTTGACCAAACGTTTGTTGAGGTTGCGGTAGTACGGCTGCAGCAGAAAGACGATGTAACTCGCCTCCAGCACCGACACCCAGGCCTTCGCGGTGTTATGCGTAATCCCGCAATCGTTGGCTAGACCGGACAGGTTCAGGAGCTGCCCCGTCCGCGCGGCGCACATCCGAATAAACCGCTGAAACGTGCCAAGCTCGCGCACGTTGATCAGTTGCCGCACATCGCGCTCAAGGTAGGTCAGCGCGTAGTTCGCATACCACAACGAGGGATCATGCCTCTTGTCGTAGAGCGGCGGATACAAACCCCGAAAGAGCAGGAGTTCGATCTTGCGCGGTGCGCGCCGCGCCCGCTTCAACTCCCCCAGCGAGAACGGCAAGAGATGGAGCAGACCGATCCGCCCGGCCAGGCTCTGACTGATCTTCGCCAACAGCCCGAACTGCTGCGAACCGGTAAGGACGAACAGCCCGGCACGCCGGCGCTCGTCCACGATGCGCTGAAGGTAAGAAAAAATTTCCGGGCAGCGCTGAACCTCATCGAGCACCGCCCCCTCGGGATAATTCCCCAAAAATCCCCGAGGATCGCTGGTGGCGAATTCGCGCTGGTCGGGGTCTTCGAGCGAAACGTAGGGCTTGTTGGCAAACGCCGACCGAACCAACGTCGTCTTGCCTGACTGTCGCGGTCCGGTCATGGCGACAACCGGATACCCTTTTGCCAGCCGTGCCAGCGTCTTGGCCGCAGCGCGGGGGATCATGCCGGCTACGCTATCCGGTGACTGGCTAATTGTCAATTGAATTTACAATCAGCCCATATCTGGCCGCGGGCAATCGGGCGAGCCCGAGAAGGGGATTCAAGCAGTCTTGTCCCGGATCGTCTCGGCGACGCCGGCAGGACTAAGAGCCCGTAACAAAATGAATTCCCCTCCTCTGGCAGGAGGGGAATTCATTTTGTTAGGTGCTCTAGGGGACCGGTAAGGGCGCGGGGAGTTCGGGACCGTTGCCTGGGTAGGCTAAACTTCATCGCGACATGCATGCCGATCCGCCCGCGAAGTCGCCGACCCGGACTTCGGACCTCGTCTCGATCTCGATCGTCAGCCATCGACACGGCGCCCTGGTGAAGGAGCTCCTGGGAGACATTGCGCGCTGCTGCAGGAACGTGGAAGTGCTGCTGACCCTCAACATCGAGGAAAAACTTCCATTCGACGAGGCGAGCTTCGACATTCCCCTGCGCATCGTGCGCAATGCGTCGGCCAGGGGATTCGGCGCGAATCACAACGCCGCATTTCGCCGGGCCCAGGGGCGGTACTTTTGCGTTCTCAATCCCGACATGCGCCTGAACGCGGATCCGTTTCCGGTCCTGGTCGAAGCCCTTGCGGATCCCCGGGTGGGAGTCGCTGCGCCCTGCGTCGCGAACCCGGCCGGAGAGACCGAGGATAGTGCCCGGCGATTTCCAACGCTGCGGGTCATAGTGCGCAAGGCGATTACGGGCGCGCGGCATCACGATTACGAGGTCACGAATGCGCCGCTGCGCCCCGAGTGGGTGGCGGGCATGTTCATGCTGTTCCGGTTCGAGGTGTTCCGGCAGCTCGGAGGTTTCGACGAACGCTACTTTCTCTACTATGAAGACGTCGATCTTTGCCTCCGCCTGCGCCGGCTCGGTTACGACGCCTTGCTGCAGCCCCGGGCGGTGGCGCTGCACGACGCGCGACGGGCGAGCCACCGCGACTTGCGCCATTTCCTGTGGCACGCACGGAGCCTCACGCGGTTTCTGTTTTCGCGGACAGGGAGCAGATGATAAGATTGAGAATTCAATAACTTCTCCGCCTTCTCTGAAAACCCGTTGCGCTCCGCCCCGCCGTCACGATTCCGCCTGGCGCTCAAGGACCTGAAAGACGGAATCGGCTCGATCTACGTCTGGCCGACGCTCGGCTGGCTGGAAATCAAGCAGCGCTACCGGCGATCGATGCTCGGGCCATTCTGGCTCACCATCAGCACCGGCCTCATGCTCGCGTTCATGGGGCCGCTCTACGGCAAGATGTTCGGGCAGCCGGTGGCGGGTTATTTCTCGTACCTGGCGATCAGCTTCGTCGTCTGGATCCTCGTCTCCGGGCTGATCATCGACTCGTGCACGGCATTCATCCAGGCCGAGGGTTACATCAAGCAGACGAAACTGCCGCTGACCGTCCACGTCATGCGAACGGTGTGGAAAAACTTCCTGATCTTCGCCCACAACGTGGTCATCGTGGTCCTCGTGCTGGTCTTCGTCCAACCCAGGATCGATTGGCACCTTCTGCTGGTCCCGCTGGCCGTGTTGACGATCGTCGTCAACGGCATCTGGTCGGGAATTCTTCTGGGGCTGATCTGCGCGCGATTCCGGGACATCCCTCCGATCGTCTCCAGCCTGGTGCAGGTGGCGTTCTTTCTGACCCCGGTATTCTGGACGCCGAGCATGCTCGGCAGGCATCAGTGGGCCGCCGATCTCAATCCGCTGTTCCACTTCATGGAGATCGTGCGACGGCCGTTGATGGGACAGGATCCGTCGCTCCTGTCCTGGGGGGTGGTGCTTGCCATCACTGTTTCGGGCTTCGCGTTGATGCTGGTCCTCTTTCAGCGGTTTCGCGCCCGCATCGCGTACTGGGTTTAGCCGTGACGGCCGTCAGCGCAAGAGACATCGTTGTCGACTTCCCGATCTACGGGTCGGGGAGCCGCTCGCTCAAGAACACAGTGATCCGGGCGGCGACCGGAGGAATGCTCGCCCGGGACGCGGCGGAGCGAGTCGTCGTCCGGGCGCTCGACGGCGTGAGCTTCGAATTCAGGGAAGGCGACCGGATCGGCATCGTCGGGCACAACGGATCGGGGAAGACCACCCTGCTTCGGGTCATCGCGGGCGCTTACGAGCCCGTGAGCGGCTCGATCGAGACGCAGGGCCGCATCGCATCCATGCTGAGCATCACCCTGGGCATGGACCCGGAGGCGACCGGTTACGAGAATATCTTTGTGCGCGCGGCCATTATGGGGCTGAACCCGCGCGAGGTGGCGCCCGTGGTGTCCGAGATCCGCGAGTTTTCGGAGCTGGGCGGCTACATCGACATGCCGGTTCGCATGTATTCGAGCGGCATGTCGATGCGGCTCGCATTCGCGATCTCGACTTGCATCGCGGCGGACATCATCCTCATGGATGAATGGCTGAGCGTCGGGGACCCGGCTTTTCGCGAGAAAGCCCAGCTGAGGCTGCGCCGGCTGGTCGACCGGGCGAGGATACTGGTGATCGCCTCGAACGACGAGCGGTTGGTTCGCGACAACTGTAATAGAATCATGCGTCTCAGCCACGGCAAGATGACCGCGCTCGAAAGCATCTGATCGACCACGGCACGACGCGATGAATGAACCTTCTCCGCCTTTCCCGGCTTGGTTGCCCAAGGAGAGCGGAAGCGTGATCGACTTCAGCCGCCGGGCCTCTAACGTCCGCCAGATCGAAAAACCGCAGGGAAGATCGCAAGAAATTGTTGCACGATTAAAAGCAACAGGGATCTACAGCTTCTACGCAAGCCACCTCAAGCAGCATTCTCTTGTGCGCGGGCTGGGCAACTGGATATGGCGCAATGTCTACCCTCTTTACGTCACTTATGTCATCCATATCGCCACTCCTTTCGGAAAAAGGCACGCGAAGCTCCGGCGCCGCCTGACTAGGCTGAGCGAGTTTGCAGGAAAGAGGGGGATTCCGATCCGTAAACTGGCGGATGCCGCCCGGGTTGAAACCCGGATACCAAGGGTCTTTCCGGATCGCGATCGAGGCTGTCTGGCGCCGCCCCACGATCACTATGAATTTCCGGAGGTATTCGTTGCGATCATGGGCAATGCAATAACCTGCGGAGGCACTAATCTCATTTTTGCCGACGGCGAGGTTGTGTGCCACGATCTGTACGATTTCGAGCGCGACACCACCAGCGAAGAGCTTCATGGCCGGGCGATCATTGATCCCGGGTTTCGCCAGATCTGGTGGTATTCCAACGATGAAGCGCCCGAGCGTATTCCCGTGGCCGCCACATTTGTCGACGCCTGCGCGCCCAACTATGCCCACTGGATGACCGAGGTGCTGCCCCGCATCGCGCTGTTTTGCGCCGATGAGCGCTTCAAGAGCGTGCCCATCGTGGTAGACGACGGGCTCCACAAGAACATAATGGAGTCGCTATTGCTGGTGACAGGCGCTGAACGCGAAATCATCACGCTTCCATCCGGCAAAGCATTGACCGTCGATCAACTCTATGTCACATCGGCGGCCGGATACGTGCCGTTTGGCCGGCGGACAAGCAGGCATTCCGATCATTCACACGGCGTGTTCAGTCCGGGGGCCTTTGAGAAGTTGCGCGACCAACTGAACGCCCTGGGGCAGGAGACGAAGGAAGAGGCCTGGCCGCAGAAAATATATCTGCGCCGCGACTCGAGCACACGGGAGATCATCAATGCCGCCGAGGTCGAAAAACTGCTGGTCGCCCGTGGTTACGTGATTGTCGAGCCGGAAAAACTGACATTCTTGCAGCAGCTCCAGATATTCAGAAACGCCAGGGCCATCGTCGCGCCTACGGGCGCGGGTTTATCCAACGCGATTTGCTGCAAGCGCGGAACGCATGTGGTTGTGTTGATGGCAAAGCACAAAAAGATGATTTACAGGTACTGGTGCAATTTGCTGACACCCATCCAGGTTCAAGTCAGCTATGTGCTCGGTAATATCAAGGATTACCGCGGCATGGGGATCCATGGCAATTTCTTGATTAATCCTTCTGACGTTGCTGATTCATTGCCTGCCCTGGGAGAAACATGACAGTTGTGCATGCATCATCCTACGTTTCGCCAAAGGCAAAGCTGGGTGACGACGTTGAGGTCGGCCCTTTCTCCATCATTCATGAGAATGTGG
>JAHZNX010000159.1 GCA_020028375.1 Betaproteobacteria bacterium
CAGGCACGCTCGGCCGCGACCAATACGAAGATGCCCGGCGCGAGCTCGAGGCAAGGCTCCTCGAGGACGTCCGCGACTCCGGGACCGGGTCGGGCGTGGCGAAGCCGGGGCGCGCCGCCGCGATCCTCGCCGGCGTCGCGATCCCGATTGCCTCGATCCTGATCTATTTCGCAGTCGGCAACCCGGGAGCGCTCGCGCCGCGAGGCGACAGCCACGGCATCACCCGAAGCCAGATCGAGGGCATGGTCGAGCGCCTGGCCGCGCGCATGAAGGAGAACCCGGACGACGCGACCGGCTGGGCGATGCTCGGCCGCTCCTATGCGGTGCTCGACCGTTATCCCGAAGCCACCGCGGCCTACGCCAACGCCGTAAAGCGCTCGCCGCCGGACGCGCAGCTGCTCGCCGATTACGCCGACGCGCTCGCCATGGCGCAGGGCCGGCGCCTGCAGGGCGAGCCGGAGAGCCTCATCGCGCGGGCGTTGAAGATCGATCCGAGGAACGTGAAGGCGCTCGCGCTGGCAGGCACAGCGGCGTTCGAGAGCATGGATTTCAAGGGCGCCATCGCGCACTGGCAGAGAATCCTCGAGATCGTGCCGCCGAAATCCGACATGGCGGAGTCGATCCGCGACAGCATCGCGGATGCGAAGCAGCTCGCCGGCGGCGCGGTGAAGCCGAAACCGGCGCCCGCGCGCGCCGCGGCGGCCGCACCAGGCACGGTCAGCGGCACCGTGCAGCTCGCCCCCGCGCTCGCCGCTCGTGTCGCGCCCGCCGACACGGTCTTCGTCTTCGCCCGGGCGGTAGACGGGCCTCGCGTGCCACTCGCGGTCATGCGCAAGCAGGTGCGCGAGCTGCCCGCTGCGTTTTCCCTGGACGATACGATGGCGATGGCGGCCGGCATGAAGCTCTCCGATCACCCCCGCGTGGTCGTCGGCGCGCGGGTCTCGAAGAGCGGCAACCCCTCACCTCAGCCGGGCGACTTCGAAGGACTGAGCGCGCCGGTTGCAGTGGGTGCTACCGGCGTCAACGTCGTTATCGGCAACGAAATTCGCTGACCGCCGGAAAAACTCCCCTCTTGCCCGAGGGCGAAGCGGGGTTTCGAGAAGCATGCCTTCGAGCCGCTGAGCGACAGTCGCGATGCAGCGCGACTGGACGGGCGGGGTGCCCGCGGAGCAGGCGGGGTGGTGGGAGGAACCTGGCCTGCGTTGCTCGGCGGCGAACAGGGGCCTCAATTGCCGTTATGGTTAGTCGGCTAACCCAATTCGTTCTGACGTTGCTGGTTTCCATGGGCCGCGGTACCATCACGGCGCACAAATCGGGTCAATCATGGGGAAAATGGCGTTTACCGAGCGTGATCTGAGGGAAATGCCTGCCTACGGCATTCCGGAGGCTGCGGGATACCTGCGGCTGCCGGTTTCCACGCTACGCGCCTGGCTGCTCGGACAGCGATATCGCGTGGGAAGCGCGCCCAAGTTCTTCCGCCCGGTTATTGAGATTGCTGATGCGAAGCACCGGCAGATGTCGTTCATCAACCTGGCCGAGGCGTTCGTGCTTGCCGGTATCCGGCGCGAGCACGGAGTTCCTCTGCAGCACGTCCGCAAGGCGCTTGACTATGTGCGCAAGCTTTTCAGGTCCCGCCGTCCCCTTGCGGAGGAAAGGTTCGAGACGGACGGCGTGCATCTCTTCGTGCGGCGATTCGGCGAACTGGTTGGAGTTTCGCAGGACGGTCAAATGCTCATGGAATCCATGCTCCGCGAACGACTCGCGCTGGTGAAACACGATCCGAAGGGTATTCCAGAGAAGCTCGTTCTGTTCCCGGCGCCGAAGGACAAGAAACAGAGCGCGGATGTCGTGATTGATCCGCGCCTCTCGTTTGGCCGCCCGGTGCTGGACGGACTCGGCGTGCGCACGTCTATTCTGTTCGAACGCTTCATGGCGGGCGATGATGTGCCCGACTTGGCGCGCGACTATGACGCACCGCCTGAGGCGATCCAAAATGCCATCCGCTGCGAACTTCGCGCAGCAGCGTGAGACCGAGCGGCTCGCCTCACTCACCTTCTTCCTGGATCACCAGATCGGCCGGCACGTGGTAGCGGGGGCGCTACGTGCAGCCGGGGCTCACGTCGAAGTCCATCTCGACCACTTTCCCGGCAACAAGCCCGACCCGGAATGGATTCCGGTGATCGGTGAATACGGCTGGGTGCTGATTACCAAGGATCAGAACATCCGCCGTAACCCGCTGGAGCGCGCCGCCTATGAATCGGCCAAGCTGCGGGGTTTCATCGTCACCGGAAAGGACATGGACGGCAAGGAACTTGGCGAGCTGCTCGTACGCTGCTTGCCTGGCATGGTCCGACGAGTCGCGGAGCGATCGGGGCCACTGCTTTTTACGATTTCGCGTGGGGGAACGTTCACTAAATTGCTCTAGGGACGGGTAACCGGTCAAGGCGGGGTGCCTGCGCAACTTGCGCAATCTTCTCAATGCAGGCTGGTCGAGCAGCGCAGGAGACCTCAGGAGTTCACCAATCTCCCACCACCCCCGCCGCTCTGCGGCGACCCCTCCTCGGGCAGGAGGGGAAATTTAATTAGATGACGCGGGAGTAACGGCGCACCTCGCGGTCGCGCCGCAGGTAGCGGTCGAAAGCCATGGCAATGTTGCGGATGACGAAGCGGCCGCGCGGGGTGACCGTGAGCCAGCCGTCCTCGTTCACGATCAGCTCCAGCGCCTCGAACTCGCGCAGGTCCGCGAGCTCGGCCGCGAAGTAGAGGTCGAAGTCGATCAGGTAGGCGATCTCGACCGCTTCCTTCGACAGCGCGAAGTTGCACATCAGCGACTGGATCACGTGCCGGCGCAGGAGATCGTCCGCCGAGAGCTCGATGCCGCGCATGATCGGGAGTTCCCCGCGGTCGAGGCGGTCGTAGTAGTCCGGCAGCGCGCGCTGGTTCTGGCTATAAGTGGGCCCGACCGAGCCGATCGCGGAAACACCGAAGCCGATGAGGTCGGCCTCGCCGCCCGCCGAGTAGCCCTGGAAATCGCGGCGGAGCCGTCCTTGGCGCTGCGCCACCGCGAGCGCGTCCTCCGGCAGCGCGAAGTGGTCCATCCCGATATACACATAGCCCGCGCCGGTCAGCCGCTTGACCGCGAGCCCGAGCAGCTTCAGCTTCGTCTCCGGCGACGGCAGGTCGCGGTCGTAGATGCGCCGCTGTGCCTTGAAGCGGTGCGGCAGGTGCGCGTAGTTGTAGAGAGCGATGCGGTGCGGGCGCGTCGCGAGCACCCGCGCGAGCGTCGCGTTGAAGGTCATCAGCGTCTGTTTCGGCAGCCCGTAGATGAGATCGATGTTGATCGAAGCGAAGCCGGCATCGCGCGCGGCCTCGATCACCCCCAGCGTGCGTTCGGCGCTCTGCAGCCGGTGCACCGCCACCTGGACCGACGGCTCGAAATCCTGGATGCCGAAGCTCACGCGGTTGAATCCGATCTTGCGCAGGGCACGCACCGCCGGCGCGTCCACCGTGCGCGGATCCACCTCGATCGAGTAGTCGCCGTCCGCCGCGAGCTGGAAGGGCCCGGCAATCCGCGCCCAGAGCTTGTGCAGCGTCTCGGTGTCGTAAAAGGTCGGCGTTCCGCCGCCCCAGTGCATCTGCGTGACTCGCAGATCGTCGTGGAACAGCGCGGCCTGGATGTCGATCTCGTTCCCCAGGTAGTCGAGGTAGCGCGCGGTCTTGCCCGCGTCGCGCGTGACGAACTTGTTGCACGCGCAGTAGAAGCAGATGTCGCGGCAGAACGGCAGGTGCAGGTAGAGCGCGAGCGGCCTCTGGACGGCCCCGATGTTGCGCCGTTCCGCCCAGGTACGGTACTGCTCCGGCCCGAACGCCTCGACGAAGCGGTCGGCGGTGGGATACGAGGTGTAGCGCGGGCCGCTGCGGTCGAAGCGGCTCACCAGCGAGCTGTCGAAAGCGGTCGGCGCGGAAATCATTCTCCGATCCCAAATCATTGCGCTCCGTGATCGACCGGCACGCCTGTCGTTATCCCCGCTATTTCCCCACGGCCGTTTGCCGGAAATCGAAAACACGCAGCACAGTCAACACGATCGCGCGCTCAATGGGCGCCCGGTACTGCCGTAGTGCCGGCTGGCTGCGAGTCGATCCAGTGGAAATACTTGATGTACTGCCGGATCTCGGCATCGCTCAGGTTCTGGTTCGGCATCGGGATATTGTTGTACTCCTTCAACATCGCCTTGGCGTAGGCGTCGGTCTCAAGCATCTTTTCGGGCGCTTTCATCCACTTGTATAGCCAGACGTCGGGGCGGCGCTTGGTGACCCCGGCAACGTCGGGGCCGAGCTTCCTGCCCTGTCCCACGGAGTGACAGGCAAGGCACTTGCTTTCGAAATTGAGCTTGCCCTGCACCGTGTCCGGATCAGTCGGGGCCATCGAGGCGGGAATGTTGTGGTGCTCGAGCTCCTTTTCTGCGGCCTTCGCGCTCGTGGAAATCAGGCCGATCGCGCCCTGCGAGGCGTTGGCGAAGTGGTGATCGACCATAATGTAGGAACCCGCCTCGGGGATCATGAACTCGACGATCGCACTGTTCGATGAGCCCAGTAGCAGGGTCTGCATGCCACGGAACTGGTTGTCAGGATTGCCCTCGATCCAGACGCGGTCGAAGATCGTTCCCACCACGTGAAAGCTCGAGGTCTTGCTCGGACCGACGTTGAGCACGTGGAGCCGAACGCGTTCGCCGGGCTTGGCCGGCAGCGGCTTCCCCACCATTCCGTTGTGCGCGCCGTTGAATACGGTATAAGACGGCTGCGAGGCGCGCAGCCGTTCGCCGTCGAGCACATAGAGCGGCGCGCCATCAATCTTGCGTTTGCCGGGATCGGGTTTTGCGTAGAACTCGCTCTGGACGATCACGTACTCGCGGTCCACCTTGGTCGGGTAGCCACCGCGCGGCTCGACGACCACCGCGCCGTACATCCCCGATGCGATGTGCTCGAGGATCATCGGCGTGCCGCAGTGATACATGAAGATCCCGGGATAGTTGAGCGTGAACTCGAAGGTAATGGTTTGCCCCGGCGCGATCGAGCGGTACTTGCCCTGGGGCGAGACCATCGCGGCGTGGAAATCCATCGAGTGCATCATGGGCGCGGCGACGAGCTGCACGGCAGGCACCATCTCGTCGCTGCGATTGGTCATCGTGAACCGGATCTTGTCGCCGACGCGGGCGCGGACGGTCGGGCCCGGCACTTGGTCGCCGAAAGTCCATGCGCTGAATTTCACGCCCGGCGCGATCTCGATGATCTTGTGCGTGGTGTCGAGCCGGACGTCCTTGATGGGAGAGGAATCGAGGGGCTTCAGCTCGGCGCCCAAGCTGAGTGACGCCCCCGAGGCGAATGCCCCCTTGATGCGCTCCGACGAGACCTTCGCCGGCACCGGCTTGAGGTCCATTTTCGAAGTGTCGTACTGATCGCTGCCGGTACCGCATCCGGCGACATTCACGAAAAGGACAAGCAACAACAGTCTTGATATCACGTCACCCCCTTGCTGGGGCCCAGTGGTCATTCTGTGCTGGCCGCAAGATGCGCCGATTGACCTAGATCAAACAAGTTTCATTGCGCGACGGAGTTACACCCTGCCACGGCGGGGCCGCAGGAA